>NZ_JBQHST010000083.1:0-300 GCF_052066095.1 Collinsella sp. HCP28S3_B9 | reverse complement strand
TTCGGCCCTCCACGGGGTCTTACCCCCGCTTCAGCCTGCCCACGGATAGCTCACCCGGCTTCGCGTCCGCGGCGCGGGACTCAAGTCGCCCTGTTAAGGCTCGCTTTCGCTACGGCTCCCTTTCGGTTAACCTCGCCCCGCGCCAGCGACTCGCTGGCTCATTCTACAAAAGGCACGCCGTCACACCATTAAAGGTGCTCCGACTGCTCGTGGGCGCACGGTTTCAGGTACTGTTTCACTCCCCTCCCGGGGTGCTTTTCACCTTTCCCTCACGGTACTGGTGCGCTATCGGTCACAGGG
>NZ_JBQHST010000082.1:0-316 GCF_052066095.1 Collinsella sp. HCP28S3_B9 | reverse complement strand
GCTAATGAAAATTAATCGATATCATGAATAGCGCTCTCATGTCGCAATTCGGGTATCTCATACCGCGGCACAGCGTGTTCCACTGTGCTCGCGATCAGATGCTCCTCACTCATCAATGAGTGAATTCTCTTGTTTGGATCGGATGAATGATTGCTATCATTCTCTGTTTAGATCGCAGAAAAGAATCGAGTCTGGAAGAATTGGATCTTCCATCTCTCTCCTATCGCTATGCGGCTCTCAAGGTACGCGGGTGCGACCCCGGGGACCGGGTGCTGCGGGGACGCATCCGGGCCAGACATCAACCGGACGGGCTCCT
>NZ_JBQHST010000081.1:0-339 GCF_052066095.1 Collinsella sp. HCP28S3_B9 | reverse complement strand
GTGTGCCACCACTGCCACCTGGTCAAGATAACCGGCAGGTCCTACAGGCTGAAGGACCTGCCGAGGGACGGCCCCGTCGAGCCGTGACCGGAATCGGTGAAAATACGTTAGTGCAACCGGTGAAACCGCCTTTGCGCGAACGGCGCGCCTGTTTAGCGAAACTGGTGAAAAATAGATTGACGCTAACACGTGGTTGCGCTCGCAGGCGCCCTTCTGGTCGCTGCGCCTGGGGTCGCAGTAGAACAGCCTCGTCTCGCCCGGCCCCTCGCCGAGCAGCGCCGCGATCGCCGCCTCGTCGGAGAACTCGGCGCCGTTGTCGGTGAGGACGGCGCGGAACAC
>NZ_JBQHST010000080.1:0-348 GCF_052066095.1 Collinsella sp. HCP28S3_B9 | reverse complement strand
AAGAGCCCGATCGCCGCCTTCCTGGCCTCGATGTCGTGCTTCACCCTCAAGTCGACACGCATAAAAAGCCTCCCATTTCTCATGTCCAAGAAATGGGAGGCAGTTCACACTACGTGCGGCGGGGGTTCTTTCGTCCTGCGGAATGTCCGCGAAGGTTAGCCCTCAGATCCTGCTACGACTACGTCCTCGGATTGTGGGGCTGAATGAAGGACGTGGCTGAGGGGGCCTTTTGCCCCTTGGTGACGCATAATTTCTTTCGCAAATTGACAACCGCATAGCGGAACACGGCCCGCGCCCCGTCATATGATTTCTAGCGACTAAACAACAAATCACCGACGAAGGGGGCAC
>NZ_JBQHST010000079.1:0-486 GCF_052066095.1 Collinsella sp. HCP28S3_B9 | reverse complement strand
GGGGCCTGCCGTTGAACCCGTCCCGGTCCGCCCCCGGCATGTCATCGACGCCTTCGGCTCAGTCTCATATCCGCGGATACCGTTCTGTCGGCCCGCACTCCATTCCTTCGGCGGGGTTCCCCAAGTCTGTCGAGGCGCATGCGGAGGGCTCCGCGCGCACAGCGAAATAGGGGGTATCCCCGAAGGCCGCCCGGCTCGCCGGGACGGGGGCTATGTCTATTCCGCGCCCTCCCGGCACATCATGCCGAGGGCCCAGAGCCACCTCACGAGCTCGGCCGCGGTGGCCGCGTTGGCCTTCGCCGCGGGCATGCCGCGGGCGAGCATCTCCTCGCGCCGCCGCAGGAGCCGCTCGGACCCCTTCCTCCCGTGCATCCTTATCTCGAGGGGCACGCCCGTGTCCCTCGGCATGAGCTTCGGCTGGTGCCGTGCCGCGGCGTAGCACCATGAACCCTCAACGGCCAGCTTCCTCACGAGCGCGTTGCCCGC
>NZ_JBQHST010000078.1:0-494 GCF_052066095.1 Collinsella sp. HCP28S3_B9 | reverse complement strand
CGGACCACTCCCTGCCGGCGGCCCTGACGAGCATGGTCGGCGGGACGGTCTGGACGCTCACGTCGCCCACCATCGACTCGAGGAGCCGGAGGTTCCCGATGGGCCGCAGGCACTCCTTCTCCCGCATGAACAGCGCGTCGGGCGGCAGGCCGGTGGTGCGGTTCGGCTCCGAGTTGGCCTGGGCCTCGACCCGGGCCACCGCCTCGGCGAGGCCGCTCCACCCGGTGAACTCGCCGCCGTAGGCGAGCAGGCGGTTCAGGAAGCGGTTGGCCGACTCGTCCTTGCCCTTGGTCTGCGGCGAGCGCGGCGCGCAGAGCCTGAGCTCGAAGCCGGCCTCCCGCGCGAACCGCCACGCCCTCTCCTGCCTGGTCCTCCTGCGGCCCGAGACGGTCACCAGGCACGACATGTTGTCCGTGATGCACTCCTCCGGGACGCCGCCGAGGCGGGTGAAGGTGGCGAGCAGGCAGGACAGCAGGTCGTCGAGCGTGCGGCTC
>NZ_JBQHST010000077.1:0-544 GCF_052066095.1 Collinsella sp. HCP28S3_B9 | reverse complement strand
TGTTAGCGTCAATCTATTTTTCACCAGTTTCGCTAAACAGGCGCGCCGTTCGCGCAAAGGCGGTTTCACCGGTTGCGCTAACGTATTTTCACCGATTCCGGTCACGGCTCGACGGGGCCGTCCCTCGGCAGGTCCTTCAGCCTGTAGGACCTGCCGGTTATCTTGACCAGGTGGCAGTGGTGGCACACCCTGTCCGCGATCGCGCTCGCCGCCACGTCGTCCCCGAACACCCTGCCCCAGCCGCTGATCCCCACGTTGGTGGTGATGATCGTCGAGCGCTGCTCGTAGCGCGTCGATATCAGCTGGAACAGCAGGTCCGCGCCCGCGCTGCCGACGTCGAGGTAGCCGAGCTCGTCGATGATCAGCAGCCTCGAGTGGGCGTAGTACCTGAGCCTCTTCTTGAGGATGCCGCGCGACGAGGCGTCCTCCAGGTCCTCGACGAGCCGGGCGCAGTCCACGAACCTGACCTCGCGCCCCGCCCTGACCGCCTCGATGCCCAGCGCGACGGCGAGGTGCGTCTTGCCCACGCCGGGGCTCCCCACGA
>NZ_JBQHST010000076.1:0-610 GCF_052066095.1 Collinsella sp. HCP28S3_B9 | reverse complement strand
CAGACACTATGACCCAATCCGAGGGCACTAAAAAGATAGGAGCCCCCGCTCGTGACCGCGGGTCGGGGCTGCGACAATGATGTTGAAGTGCCATAGGCGCAGCCGCGCCGCAACGAGGTCGGGAGGCTCCCATGCCAAAGTATTCTACCGCGTTCGGGATGGACGTCCACCTGAGGTCGACCACCGTCTGCGCCCTCGACGCGGACACCGGCGAGGCCGTGACGAGGAGGTTCCCCGGCAACCCCTGGGGCGAGATCGCCGGGTGGATGGATGGGTTCCCCGGGCCGTCGCTCGCGGCCTACGAGAGCGGCTACCTCGGCTTCGCCCCGCAAAGGGAGCTCGCCGGGCTCGGCGTCGAGTGCGTCGTCGCCGCGGTCTCGAAGATCCCCAGGTCGGCCGCCGACTCGGCCTCCAAGAACGACAGGAACGACGCCGCCAGGATGGCCAAGGCGATACTCGCCCACGACATCTCCCCCGTATGGGTCCCCTCCCCCGAGGTCGAAGGCATCAGGGACCTCGCCGGCGCCTACGACGGGGCGACCGCGCGCCTGGCGACCGCCAAGCAGCGGCTGCTCGCCTTCCTCGCAAAGCGGGGGTTCGTCTACGGCGG
>NZ_JBQHST010000075.1:0-613 GCF_052066095.1 Collinsella sp. HCP28S3_B9 | reverse complement strand
GGAGGCCTACCGCAGCGGCCACTACACGAGGAGGCTCGTCACGGGCGCCGGGGAAGTCGAGCTCAGCGTGCCGAAGCTCCGCGGGGCGACCTTCCAGACGGCCGTCATCGAGCGCTACCGCAGGCGCGAGACCTCGGTCGAGGAGGCCATCGTCGAGATGTACCTGGCGGGCGTCTCCACCAGGAGGATCGAGGACGTCTCCGAGCTCCTGTGGGGAGCGCCGGTGTCCTCCGGCACCGTCTCCAACCTCAACGAGAGGGCCTTCGCGTCCATCGAGACATGGCGGCAGAGGCCGCTCGAGGGCGGCTACCCCTACGTCTTCGTCGACGGCATCTACCTCAAGCGCAGCTGGGGAGGGTCCTACGAGAACGTGGCCGTGCTGGTCGCCATCGGCGTCAACTCCGCCGGCGACCGGGAGGTCATCGGCTGCTCCGAGGGGTACACCGAGTCCGCGGAGTCCTGGCGCGAGTTCTTCTCCTGGCTCAAGGGGCGCGGGCTCTCCGGCGTGCGGCTCGTCACCGGCGACAAGTGCGCGGGGATGCTCGGTGCGCTCGAGGAGGTGTTCCCCGGGGCCCGCTACCAGCGCTGCACGGTGCATTTCTACCGCAACGTG
>NZ_JBQHST010000074.1:0-629 GCF_052066095.1 Collinsella sp. HCP28S3_B9 | reverse complement strand
GGGACTGCGGACGATTTCTTGGACCGTTACGCGGCCCTTCCCAGCGCGGCGCGGAACTCGGCCGGCGTGCGGCCGCCGAGCGCATCGCTGCGCCTCTCCGTATTGTATCGGCCGATCCAGCCCCCGAGCTCCTCGATGAAGCGGGCAGGGGTCCAGCCCGACCAGTCCCTGCCGTGCCAGAACTCCCTCTTGAGCAGGCCGAAGAAGCCCTCCATCGCCGCGTTGTCCGGGCTGCAGCCCTTGGCGGACATGCTCCTGGCGAGGCCGTGCCCCTCGCAGATCGAGATCCAGCCGGGCCAGCGGTAGTGGCCGCCGCGGTCGGAGTGGATGACGGGGCGCTCGCCGGGCGCGAGCAGCGCGCAGGCGTCCTCGAGCGTCGAGTTGGCGAGCGCGGCGTCCGGTCTCTCGCCGGCCCTCCACGCCACGACCGAGGAGTCGAAGCAGTCCCTGATGGCCGACAGGTAGACCTTCCTGCCGGAGGGCAGCCTGAACTCGGTGATGTCGGTGAGCCACAGGAAGTTCGGCAGGGCCGAGCGGAAGTCGCGGCGCACGAGGTTCGGCGGGGCCGGCGTCGGCTCGCCCGCATAGGAGCTGTAGGGCCTCCTCTTCCTCCTCATCCACCTGGGGAC
>NZ_JBQHST010000073.1:0-664 GCF_052066095.1 Collinsella sp. HCP28S3_B9 | reverse complement strand
AAATGTTTGCCGTTGAGAGATGCCTCTACCCGAAGGCCGACGGGGGAACGATGGACGGCTGGATCATCAACCATCCGGACGCCTACCCCTTCTGGGCCAACAAGTTCCTACACAAGATGAGCATGGGCTCGCCCCAGACAGCGAGGCAGTACGCCTACAAGCTGTGCAAGTACCTCAACTACCTGCGGGACTGCTGGCACATCGGCTACGCCGACGCGACCGCCAAGCACCTCGCCGGCTTCTTGCGCTTCCTGCAGTTCGGAAACGTCATCCCGTTCGTCGGCGCAGTGGAGGGAAAGAGGTCCGGCTTCACCGTCAGGGGCTACTACACGGTCGTGGCCAGCTTCTACACCTTCCTGCGCTCCCAGGGCAAAGACATCAAGATGGAGGTCGCAGAGGAGCGAAGCGGGGAGAACCCGCACTCCTTCCTCTACGGCCAGGGAATCGTGACCACGTCGCCGCGCTATGTCGCCGAGACGTCCTTTGTCAGCGGCAAGCCGCCTGTGGACTACGAGAAGTGGTACACGGACGAGCAGGTCGACGCCATCCTCAGCAACTTCCGCACCTACCGCGACAAGGCGGTCTTCTCCCTCTCGCTCGACGGCCTTCGCATCGACGAGATCCTCTCCGCCCAGATCGACCTCTACCGCGCCGACGAGGGCAC
>NZ_JBQHST010000072.1:0-670 GCF_052066095.1 Collinsella sp. HCP28S3_B9 | reverse complement strand
ACTTTCACCAACTGCGCTAACGGAACTATGCTCCGATCGGGTATCCGACCCGGGAGGAGCGGGATATGGAGCGAAACGTAATGGGAGAGCTGAACGTCTACAGGGGGTCCGGCGCGAAGCCGAACTTCAGCGAGATCGCGAGGAGGCGCGGCATGGACCGGCACACGGTCGCCAAGTACTGGCGGGAGGGCGAGTCCGCCGCCGACGGGAGGTCCGCGAGGGGCAGCGCCTTCGACCCGCTCGAGGAGGTGATCCGCTCGAAGGCCCAGCTGCCCGGGATGACCAAGATGGCCGTCTACGCGTTCCTGCGCGAGGGCCGCGGGGAGGGGCTGCCCGGGTACGGCGCCTTCACCGCCTGGTGCCGGGCCCGCGACGTGCCCTTCGGGGGCGCGGGCGGCCGCGAGCCGCACCCGCGGTTCGAGACGCCCCCGGGCAGGCAGCTGCAGTTCGACTGGAAGGAGGGCATGAGGCTCGTCGACTCGGAGGGCGAGGTCTTCGAGTTCAGCGTGTTCACCGCGACGCTCGGCTACCCCCGGAAGCACCGCTTCATACCGGTCAGGAGCCGCACGCTCGACGACCTGCTGTCCTGCCTGCTCGCCACCTTCACCCGCCTCGGCGGCGTCCCGGAGGAGTGCATCACGGACAACATGTCGTGCCTGGTGACCGTCTC
>NZ_JBQHST010000071.1:0-685 GCF_052066095.1 Collinsella sp. HCP28S3_B9 | reverse complement strand
CAGGACGTTCTCGGCCCGCTCGACGAACCTCAGGGTCGCGAGCTCCTCGATCTCGGCGCGCGGGACCGAGGGCTGGAAGTCCCAGTCGAAGTCCGCCAGCCCCTTGACGTAGGGGAACCCCGACGACCGTATGCGCTGGCTGGTGATCCTGACCTCCCGGGCGGCGACCTCGACGCGCGTCATCTCCTCGAGGGCGGAGGCGAAGCCCCGCTCGCCCGCGGCGACCATCCTCACGTAGTCGGGCAGGGACGCCGCCATCTCGTGCAGCCCGAGCGCGGAGAGGTTCGCCTGCGCCCTGATCGAGGGGCTGCCCTCCGCGACGGCGCCCATCACGCCCCTCCGAGCGAGTCGAGCAGCGCGAGGTTGGCGCGCGCGGCCTCCGCGATGTCCGCGTCGGCCAGGCCCCGCTTCCCCTCGAGGGCCTGCCCGTAGTGGTCGGGGTCGTAGTTGATGGGCCTCGACGGCCCGGACGCGGCGTCGTGGACGGCGACCTCCTCGCCGGCCATCCTCACCACGACCTGGCCGCCGGGCATCGCCACGACGCTCACGCGCCGGCCGATGCAGCGCCTGGGCACGGACCACTCCCTGCCGGCGGCCCTGACGAGCATGGTCGGCGGGACGGTCTGGACGCTCACGTCGCCCACCATCGACTCGAGGAGCCGGAGGTTCCCGATGGGCCGCAGGC
>NZ_JBQHST010000070.1:0-709 GCF_052066095.1 Collinsella sp. HCP28S3_B9 | reverse complement strand
GTTCGGGGACGACGTGGCGGCGAGCGCGATCGCGGACAGGGTGTGCCACCACTGCCACCTGGTCAAGATAACCGGCAGGTCCTACAGGCTGAAGGACCTGCCGAGGGACGGTCCCGTCAAGCCGTGACCGGAATCGGTGAAAATACGTTAGCGCAACCGGTGAAACCGCCTTTGCGCGAACGGCGCGCCTGTTTAGCGAAACTGGTGAAAAATAGATTGACGCTAACACACGCCCGCCGGCAACCCGAGGAAGTACTGGACCTACGACTTCCTGAGGTGGCTCGACAAGGTCAGGCCGGAGGACGATGGCGGGGTTCGGACGCTCGCCGCCCTGAGGAACGAGGTCGAGGCCGCGGCGGAGGCCCGGGCGGACCTGCTCTCCGAGTACAGGGCCGCCGTGGATGCCAGCCCGATCGCCGCGGAGGTGGCCGCCCTCCAGTCGATCAAGGGCTGCGCCTTCGCGCTGGCCGCGGCCTTCTCGGCCGAGGTCGGCGACTTCACGAGGTTCCGTTCCGGAAGGCAGGTCACGGCCTATTTCGGCCTCGCGCCGAGTCAGAGGTCGAGTGGCGACTCCGTGCGGCTCGGAGGCATCAGCGGCGCGGGCAACGCGCTCGTGAGGAAGCTGGCCGTTGAGGGTTCATGGTGCTACGCCGCGGCACGGCACCAGCCGAAGCTCATGCCGAGGGACACGGGCGTGCCCCTCGAGATA
>NZ_JBQHST010000069.1:0-764 GCF_052066095.1 Collinsella sp. HCP28S3_B9 | reverse complement strand
TACTGCGGGGCCAGCCCGTGGGAGGCCAGGGCGCCGCTGACCGGTGGACGGCACCGAGCCGTGCGCTTGGACTGGGAAGGGGGAGGCCTCGCGGCCTCCCCCTTTTTTGCGTTTGTATTGATCCGTGGCTCTAGATAGTTGATTTCTTTATTCTGAAGTCGCAATAGCATATGAAGTGGGTTGATTCTTTTCGAGGCCTGTTTTTGGGACTCGTTCTTTACAGTCCGCACTTAGGAACGCTCCTTTGGCTGGTTGCGTATTTCCTAGATGGATCTGCCAATTTAGATTACAAATCAATCTTTTCTCGCGTTTCACGTCTTTCGGCTAGGATTGCACACTAATGGGGCTCCAGCGCTGTCTGGCGGGGTCCTTTGTCGCGTAAAGGCTTTATAAGGGGAACCGTCGCAATCTATCTCCTAGGTGCTATTTAATTCTGGTTTGGGTATATAACCGATACGTATACATCGGACAGCATAAACACCGAGGTCATACGGTCTGTCTGAGATAAATGATCGTCGATTAGACCCTGTCGGATTCCAGGGCCCTCTGGTTCATTTGTGAACAAAATATGGAGTGCGTGATTCCCGCCCCCGGGGCCCCTCCGGTCTGGCAATATATCTCCTTGCCGCGCGGCCCGGTCGGACCGGGAACCGGCGCAGGCGTGCACCTTGAGAACCGGATACTGCGAGGATGGACACACCAGATGTGTCGCATCCGGGCAGACATCGAACCATTTGAAATGGTCTGACTTGGATTCGTTTTTC
>NZ_JBQHST010000068.1:0-885 GCF_052066095.1 Collinsella sp. HCP28S3_B9 | reverse complement strand
TGCGGACCGGATTTCCCTGGTCCGCGGGCCGCGCTCCATCACGGGGACGTCCAGAACCCCGCCGAGCCACCCCCATCCGTCGCCCCGTCGGTCGTAGCGCCGCGTGCGCGGTGCAGGAATGTCTGCCTGCTGCGCGTCGGCTACGCCTGCCGGCCTCGCCTTAGCCCCCGACTGACCCTGGGAGGATTAGCCTTGCCCAGGAAACCTCGGGTTCACGGCGGACGAGTTACTCTCTCGTCTCTCGCTACTCATGCCAGCATTCTCACTCCCATGCGCTCCACCGTCGGTCGCCCTCCGGCTTCTCCGCCCATGGGAAGCTCCCCTACCGATTCTGATGAATTAGAATCCCGCCGCTTCGGTGTCCAGCTTAGCCCCGTGTATTGTCGGCGCATGTCCACTCGACCAGTGAGCTGTTACGCACTCTTTGAATGCATGGCTGCTTCTAAGCCAACATCCTGGTTGTCTGGGCGGACGCACATCCTTTGCCACTCGGCTGGAACTTGGGGACCTTAGCGGGCGGTCCGGGCTGTTTCCCTCTCGAGCACACAGCTTAGCCCACATGCTCTGACTGCCGCGCTCTGGGCCGCCGGCATTCGGAGTTCGGTTGGATTCGGTAGGCGGCGAAGCCCCCTCGTCCATCCGGTGCTCTACCTCCGGCGGTGAACGCGCGACGCTAGCCCTAAAGCTATTTCGGGGAGAACGAGATATCTCCGGGTTTGATTGGCCTTTCACCCCTATCCGCAGGTCATCGCCGCCGTTTTCAACCGACGTGCGTTCGGCCCTCCACGGGGTCTTACCCCCGCTTCAGCCTGCCCACGGATAGCTCACCCGGCTTCGCGTCCGCGGCGCGGGACTCAAGTCGCCCTGTTAAGGCTCGCTTTCGCT
>NZ_JBQHST010000067.1:0-989 GCF_052066095.1 Collinsella sp. HCP28S3_B9 | reverse complement strand
CTTAGAGGTCCTCGCGCCAGAAGGGCATGCTCATGCAGCGCGGGCCGCCACGGCCGCGGGAGAGCTCGGCGGAGGGCACGACGAGAAGGTCCAGGCCCTCCTTGTACAGCACGTCGTTGGTGACGGTGTTGCGGGCGTAGACGCAGATCTTGCCGGGCTCGACGCACAGGGTGTTGGAGCCGTCGTTCCACTGCTCGCGGGAGGCCGCGATCGGGTCGCCGCCGCCGCAGGGGATCAGCTTGACCTGGTCGACGCCGGTGGCGTCCTCCAGGACGTGCTCGAGGGTGTCCTCGATCAGGCGGATGTTCACGTCGCCCGGGTTCTTGCCGGCGGTCAGCTCGTAGACGCGCAGGGTGCCCATGATGGCGGGGTGGATCGTGAACTTATCGACGTCGATCTGGGTGAAGACCGTGTCGAGGTGCATGAAGGCGCGCGAGACCGGGATGTCGAAGGCCAGGATGCGCTCGACCTTGGAGTCGGAGTTCCAGAAGATGTTCTGGGCCATGACGTCGATAGCGGCGGCCTGGGTGCGCTGGGAGATGCCGACGGCGAGGGTCTTCTCGTTGATGTTCAGCACGTCGCCGCCCTCGGTGTGGAACTGGCAGTCGCGGCGGAAGTACAGGGAGACGTCCTTGTAGTCGGGGTGGTACTTGAAGACGTACTTGCCGTACAGGGTCTCGCGGTTGCGGGTGACCGAGTACATGCGGTTGAGGTTGACGCCCTCGCCGACGACCGCGAACGGGTCGCGGGTGAAGTAGAGGTTGGGCATCGGGTCGATGATCAGGTCGGACTCGGACTCGGAGTTGACCAGGGAGTCGAGGGTCGTGGAGGCCGTGAGGGGCATCTCGATCTCGGCCTTGGTCATGCCGGCCATGGTCTTCTTGACGAACTCGAGGTTGTCCTCGATGGAGTCCAGCTTCTCGCGGACGATCTGCGGCATGTGCTTCCCGCGGATGCCGGCCTCGGCGATGTACTGGTCGGTGAACTCG
>NZ_JBQHST010000066.1:0-1160 GCF_052066095.1 Collinsella sp. HCP28S3_B9 | reverse complement strand
TGAACTGCACCCCAAAACTTGGACGGCTTAAATAAGAACTACGCCGCAAGGGACTGTCTCCGGAACTCCTCCGGGGTCAGTCCCTTCAGTTTAACCTGGCGCCTCCTCGTGTTCCAATGGACCACGAAGTCGTCGAGGTCCGCCTTGAAGGACTCGAAGTCCGGCCACGTCCTTCCGCGGAAGAACTCGTCCTTGATGTGGCCGAACACCTGCTCCGTCGCGCCGTTGTCGATGCAGTTGCCCTTCCGGGACATGCTCTGCACCACGCCGGCCTCCTCCAACCGTCTGCACCAACCGGCCTGCTGGTACTGCCAGCCCATGTCCGAGTGCAGGATCGGCCTGGAGCCCTTGGGCTTCTTGGACACGAGCTGGTCGAGCAGCTCGTGCTGCTGAGCCATGTTGGGGTGCAGCGACGTGGACCAGGCGACGATCTCCTTGCTGCCGAAGTCGTAGACCGGCGCGAAGTAGGCCTTGCCCCAGGGCTGTTTGAACTCGGTGACGTCGGTGCCCATCTTTTCCCACGGCCCGTCGGCGGCGAAGTCGCGCCCGATGACGTTCTCGAAGGTCTTTCCGACCTTGCCCCTGTACGAGTTGTACCTGTGGTAGTCGGTCTCGCGGCGGATCCCGCAGCTGATGCCCATCTCGCGCATCATCTTCAGCACGGTCTTGTAGGCTATGCGCACGCCCTGCTCGGCGCGCAGGCACATGGCGATCTGCCTGTGGCCGCACCCGTTGGCCGTGCGCGAGAATATCTCGGCGGCGGCCTCCCAGAGCTCGGGCCTGGTGGGAGCCTTCGGGTGCGACAGCGCGTAGTAGTAGCTCGACCTCGCCAGGCCGGCGCACTCCAGCAGGCACCCCAGCCCGTACCCCTCTTCGCGCAGGGCGCTCACGGCCTCGACCTTCGCCCTGGTCAGAGTCCGTCCCTCTCGACCAGGGCACGCAATTTTTTTAGGTAGGCCACCTCGGTCTCGAGCCTTCGGCAGCGCTCCTCGAGCTCCTGCTCGCGCGTGCGCGGCCTCGCCTTGGAACCGCTCGGCCGGCCCTTGGGCCTGGGCCTGAGCGCCTCGGCGCCGCCCTCGCGGTAGAGCGCGCACCATCTCTTGAGCGGCGCCAGGGACATGACCCCGAACGCCTCCATGGCGTCCCGCTTGCTCATGCCG
>NZ_JBQHST010000065.1:0-1169 GCF_052066095.1 Collinsella sp. HCP28S3_B9 | reverse complement strand
TTCGGCCCTCCACGGGGTCTTACCCCCGCTTCAGCCTGCCCACGGATAGCTCACCCGGCTTCGCGTCCGCGGCGCGGGACTCAAGTCGCCCTGTTAAGGCTCGCTTTCGCTCCGGCTCCCTTTCGGTTAACCTCGCCCCGCGCCAGCGACTCGCTGGCTCATTCTACAAAAGGCACGCCGTCACACCGTAAAGGTGCTCCGACTGCTCGTGGGCGCACGGTTTCAGGTACTGTTTCACTCCCCTCCCGGGGTGCTTTTCACCTTTCCCTCACGGTACTGGTGCGCTATCGGTCACAGGGTAGTACTCAGGCTTGGATGGTGGTCCACCCAGGTTCGGACCGGGTTTCACGTGCCCGGCCCTACTCAGGGACCGCGTCGCGCCGTCCGGTCTGGGTTCGCGTACGGGGCTGTCACCCGCTGCGGCCGGCCCTCCCATGCCGTTCCGCTCCCCAGCCGGACCTGCGCCCGGGGGCGGCAGCCCCCGGATGCGCGGCCCTGCAACCCCGCCGGCGGAACCCCTGCCGGGTACGCCCGCTCGACGGTTTGGCCATCGGTCCCCTTTCGCTCGCCGCTACTCGGGGAGTCTCGAGATTGATTTCCTCTCCTCCGGGTACTTAGATGTTTCAGTTCCCCGGGTTGTCCTCCCCCCGCCTATGTGTTCAGCGGGGGGATATGCACACTGCTGTGCATGGGTTCGCCCATTCGGAGACCCCCGGGTCGAAGGATGTGTGCTCCTCGCCGGGGATTATCGCAGCTTGCCGCGTCCTTCATCGGCTCCCTGTGCCAAGGCATCCGCCGTGCGCCCGTGGTATCTTGCGGGACCGCTCCGGGCCCGCGGGATATCCACGTGTCGCTAATGAAAATTAATCGATATCATGAATAGCGCTCTCATGTCGCAATTCGGGTATCTCATACCGCGGCACAGCGTGTTCCACTGTGCTCGCGATCAGATGCTCCTCACTCGTATATGAGTGAATTCCTCTTGTTTGGATCGGATGAATGATTGCTATCATTCTCTGTTTAGATCGCAGAAAAGAATCGAGTCTGGAAGAGGATACTCTTCCATCTCTCTCCTATCGCTATGCGGCTCTCAAGGTACGCGGGTGCGACCCCGGGGACCGGGTGCTGCGGGGACGCATCCGGGCCAGACATCAACCGGACGGGCTCCT
>NZ_JBQHST010000064.1:0-1345 GCF_052066095.1 Collinsella sp. HCP28S3_B9 | reverse complement strand
GTAGGAACTTGTTGGCCCAGAAGGGGTAGGCGTCCGGATGGTTGATGATCCAGCCGTCCATCGTTCCCCCGTCGGCCTTCGGGTAGAGGCATCTCTCAACGGCAAACATTTCTCACCTGACCAAACATCAATTCATCGGACAACGCTTAGTCTAACGGAATAATAAGCTCTCAGTTCATTAACATGGTTAAACTAAGTTAAGTACTTATTATACATAATAAAAACGCGACGGGCAGCACACGACGCTCTTCATCGGGATGGAAGTCCCTCCAACTGATGTGACCCAAATGCCTGCGCTCGGCGCGCATCATGCGTAGCGCCGAGGCGCCGGTAAGGATCACAGAGGCTGCCAGTTGCTCGCCTGTCGGCTCGACGCGCCGCGCAATCTTCACTGCCACAAAACCACCCCTACCAAACGCGTGCGATAGCGAGGCCATCGACGGCTTTGGCGCCGGCGCGCTTAAGCTCCGCCGAGGCCGCTGCCATTGTTGCGCCCGTGGTAATGACATCGTCGATGAGCAGCAGACGACAGCCACGTACATCCTCGACCGTCTCGTACATGTCCCGGGCATGTTCCCGGCGCTCGGCGCGACCGAGTTCGCGCTGGTCGCCATGACCGTATTTGACCAAGGCGTCCAACAATGGCACGCCCGAAAGATCGCAAAACGAGCGCGCGATTGCTTCCATGTGATCAAAACCACGCCGCCGAAACGCCGCCGCAGTCGCGGGCACAAATACCACCGCGTCGACACCGGACAGCACGCCGCCGTAACGGTCGGGGGCTGCTACCTGGGCATGCAAGGCGGTGTCGTAGAGCAGCTCTGCCAGATACGGTGCCAGACGGCGCTCGCCCGCATCCTTGTATGCCTTGATGATGCGCGGCAACGGATGTGCATAGACAGCGCACACCAGGCAGCGATCGAGGGCCTTAGCCACCGTCGAAGACGCACCCTCGACCGAGCACTCGGTACACAGCAGGCCTCCAAACGGAGCGCCGCACCTCGTGCAGCTGTGGCGCGGATCGACAAGCGTGAGCGACGCCAGGCACTCCCGACAAATAAGCGCACCGGCACGCTCGCAGCCGGCGCATCGCGTGGGCGAAAGAACCTCGAGTGCCTCATGCGCCGCGCGCTCGGCAAACGGTAGCAATTCATCCGCAAACGGCAAGATGCCGGCACTCCGTAAGCGGCTCAAACCATTCAGACAGTTATTTATGACAAAACCCTCCCTACGCTTGAACTGCACCCCAAAACTTGGACGGCTTAAATAAGAACTACGCCGCAAGGGACTGTCTCCGGAACTCCTCCGGGGTCAGTCCCTTCAGTTTAACCTGGCGCCTCCTCGT
>NZ_JBQHST010000063.1:0-1406 GCF_052066095.1 Collinsella sp. HCP28S3_B9 | reverse complement strand
GCGCGCCGCCAAGCACGCCGGCCTCGACCCCGCCAAGGTGCGCACCCACTCCGGCAGGAGCACGAAGATGGAGGAGCTCCTCAGGCAGCAGGCCCTAGACCCCGCCTCCCTTACCGACAACCAGATCCTGGACATCATGGGCTGGAAGAGCATGGGGTCTGCCGAGCCCTACAAGAACAGGCAGGACAGGGTGACCGCCGTCGAGAACTGGAAGAGGCTCGAGGTCGCCAAGGAGCAAAGGCACGCCGATGATCAGACAACCTGAGGAGGCGCTCGAGCACATCAGGGAAAGCGCCAGGAGCGGGAAGCGCAACAACCTTCGCACCCATGTCGCCAGAGCAGCCACGGCATGCGACCTCGCCTCCTTGGCCGCTTGCATCGAGTCGCGCTCGCTGCTGTCTCTCTGCAGCGACCTGAGGGAGTCGATGAGTCCGCAATCCTTTCCGACCTTTTGCGCGGTCGCGCTGACCGCCATGTTCTCGGAAGAGGAGCTGGGCGACTACTTCTTCGACGTGCTCGTCTCCATGCACGAGGACGAGGCGGCCTGGGTGAGGCGCGACATGAAGAGGCTCTACAGGGAGATAACGGGGTCGGTTTACTGTCTCAATCACATGACGACCAACCCCTTGCCCCGTATCTATCACGACGCGTACAGGAGGCGCTTCTACCTGCGCTATCGCTTCCCGGTTCAGATCAGGGACCGCGCCGTCGAGGCCATCGAGCGCCGGGAGCCCCTCGCAGCTGTCTGCAGGGAGTTCGAGGAGAAGTACCACGGGAGCTTCCATGACTCCTTTTTGATGTGGCTCGACAACGCGGTTGTCGAGGAGGTGGGCGAGGAGGCGTTCGCGGCGTACGTGCGCGACATGGTGGAGCAATACGCCTCGGGGTTGCCCGGGCGCTGCTATCTCCACTTCAGCTACGAGCGCCTGACCACGTACATCTTCGGGTACTCCAGGCTTCCTGTCTCGGAGTTCCGCAAGTACAAGGCGATAAGGCCCCACTCCGGCTGCGACAGCTACCGCAGGCTGCACGAGATACTCGCCAGGGAGATGCTGCCCTACACGTACGCCGTGACTCAGAACCGCACCGCCGTCTACGACTTCTTGGATCTCAGCGCTGAAGAGCGGGCCTGCTACGACGAGAAGGCTGTCAAGGTCGACAGGAGCTTCGTCCCCGCCGGCCTTCTTGCCGCAGGCGACTCCCAGTTGGCGGTGCCGGAGCTGCCGGGGGGCGTCAGCTTCGAGGAGCTCCTCGGCGCATGCGACGCCTTCTTTGCCGGCAAATACCTGGCACCAGACTCTCCGAGGGGGCCGATCTTGCCCCTCCACAGATTCCGTCGCGACTTCAAGGAGCACTTGGCAGCCGAGGACGCGAGGATGTGCGCGGCATTCAGGATGACGAGGCGG
>NZ_JBQHST010000062.1:0-1428 GCF_052066095.1 Collinsella sp. HCP28S3_B9 | reverse complement strand
TTTAAGGCTCTGTTAGACCAGGATTGACATGCCGACCTGCCGGCTAACTCGCCGTCTCCTCGTCGGGCGCCGGCGTCTTGACCCTCATCTCGAACGGCATCCCGCCCTCTCGGACGAGCGCCCTGAGGAACGCGTTGACGGCGGTGGACATGGACAGGCCGAGCTCGTCCAGGATGGCCGTGGCCTCCCTCTTGACCTCCGGGTCGATGCGGATCGTCGTGGCCGGTATGTTCGACGGCATGGCCTCACCCCTCCTCGTGTATCGCGGTGCGACCATTCTACCGCCTCTATGCGGCGGGCGCGGCCCAGTAGTCCATGTAGGGCGGCTCCACGTTGAACATGTCGCGGACGCGGCTCCTGCAGACGCCGTGCGCGAGCTGCCGCGCGACCGTGCGCCCGGCGGCGCCGGAATCGGTCGCCATGAAGGTCCGGCACCACCTGAACCAGGCGAGGTAGGCGTCGAGGTGCTTCGTCGACACGCCCTTGAACGGCTCCATGAAGGCGCCGAGGAGCGAGTGGACGGTGTTGACCCGGTTGATGGTCCCCCCGGAGCGGTCCTTGGGGTCGTAGGCCGCGTGCGCGGCGACCTCGAGCTCGGCGAGGACTCCGACGTAGGCGGCCGCCCTGTCGGTCGCGACGACCGAGCCGGCCGCGATGCGGCCCCTCAGCGCGTCCATGGCGCGCTCCCTCGAAAGGGCGCCCCGCCCCGTGACCTCGAGGAACGTCTCGTTCGAGTCGTTCACGCCGGTCATGACGCAGATCCGCTCGCGCGACAGCCCGCGTCTGTGCACCTGCTTGCCGCGATGCCGGGAGGGGCGCGGCATCGTGAACGACCCCTTCGCGTGGTTGCCCTTGAACGACTCGGGGAAATAGGTCTCGTCGAGCTCGCAGCCGCAGCCCCGCTCGACCCTGAACGAGGGGGAGTAGGCCGAGAGGCACTCGATCAGCCTGTGGCGCATGGTGTAGGCGGTCTTGAGGCAGACGCGGCAGCGCCTCGCGCATTCGCGCAGGGGCAGCATGAGCACGAAGCACTCGGCGTAGGCCATCCAGGTCTCCTTCGGGAGCTTGCTCGTCCCCAGGATGCGCTCGCTGCCCATGCCGAAGGTCCTGCCGCAGCCCCGGCAGAGGTAGCGCTGCTCGCCGTTCTTCGATTTGCCCTTCTTCACGACCGCGGCGGACCCGCAGCGCGGGCAGCGTTCGATTTCGTAGGCGGAGCCGGCCGCGTCGTCGAACGCCGCCGCGCGGATCACGTCCCTGACGGACTCGATAGCGCGGCGGCGCTCGGTCTTGCTGAGGTTCGCCATGCCCTTCTTGAAGTTGAGGACCAGGTCTTCGGCGTTCATGCTGCCCCCATCATCGCGGTCTACGGGGTCAACGATATGGCACCGTGGGGACACATGTATGTCAATCCTGGTCTAACAGAGCCTT
>NZ_JBQHST010000061.1:0-1501 GCF_052066095.1 Collinsella sp. HCP28S3_B9 | reverse complement strand
GGTAGTGTCCCGAATGTTGGTGTAGAGCTCGGTTTTCGAGGGTAGCCGCAGGCTGCCCGAGGAGCCGAGAATCACCTAGAATGCCGTCATTCTAGCGCATGCTACGCCGCCTTCCTGCCGGGAATCGGGTTGTCGGCCACCACGAGCGCAATTATCCTGGCCGCATGCTCGGCGGCGGTGCCCTCGTAGGCGGGCGCGGGCGCGTTCACCTTGGCGCCCTCCACGGCCCTGCCGATGGAGTCGTCGTTGAACCAGCGGCGGCCCGCCCAGTCCTCGTCCATCTCGGAGAACACCGCTCCCATCATCCTGATGAGCGACTTCCTGCTCGGGAACACCTGGACGACGCGGCTGCGGCGCTTGAGCTCGCGGTTGGCGCGCTCCTGAACGTTGTTGGTGCGCAGCCTGACGTGGTGCTCGTAGGGGAAGTCGAGGTACGCCAGCGCGTCGGCCTCGGCCTCCTCGAGCACCTCGGCCGCCTTGGGGCAGAACCCCTCGATCTGCTCGATGGCGAGCTGGTAGAGCTCGCGCACGAGCTCGGGGTCGCGCTCGGCGAACACGGCCTTCAGGATGCCGAGCACGGCGCCCCTCTTCTGCCTGGTCGGCGCGTTGCCGGCGGCGTTGCGCATCAGGTGCACGATGCATCTCTGCCAGGCGGCGCCGGGGAAGACCTCCTGGATCGCGCGCTTGAGGCCCTCGTGCGCATCGCTGGTGACGCAGATGACGCCATCGACCCCGCGCGCCCGCAGCGAGAGGAGGAACGCCCTCCAGCCGTCGTAGGACTCTGTGTCGATGGCGTCGAGGCCGAGCAGGCGCCTGTAGCCGCCCGAGCCGGCGCCGATGGCGGTCACGAGCGCGGTGGACTGCACGCGGCCGGCGTCCCTGCACTTGATGTAGGTGGCGTCGAGCCAGATGTAGGGGTAGCTGACGTCTGACAGGTCGCGTCCCCGCAGGTCGGCGACCGACTCGTCCAGCGACGAGCATATCCTCGACACCTGGCTGGCGCTCATGCGGTCTATGCCCATGGACTGCGCCACGCGCTTCACCTTCCTGGTGGACACGCCGTTTGTCACCATCTCGGAGACCGCGGCGATGACCGCGCGGTCCACGCGCGAGTACCGCTCGATGAGGTCCTCGGGAAAGTAACTGCCGGCGCGCAGCTTCGGGATTCTGAGGTTGATGGTGCCCACGCTGGTGACGAGCCTGCGCTCGCGGTAGCCGTTGCGCTGGTTGCCGCTCTCGCACGCCTCGTCGGCCTGGGCGTCCATGATCTCGTTGACGAGCGACTC
The DNA here is from genome assembly GCF_052066095.1 of Collinsella sp. HCP28S3_B9. Taxonomy (NCBI): domain Bacteria; kingdom Bacillati; phylum Actinomycetota; class Coriobacteriia; order Coriobacteriales; family Coriobacteriaceae; genus Collinsella; species Collinsella sp. HCP28S3_B9. Next base: position 215 of record NZ_JBQHST010000061.1, on the reverse strand, counting down.
GGCCATCACCCTGATCAGCTCCGTCATGTTCACCATGCCGTCGTCGAATCTCGGCATCAGGGCGCCGTCGCCCACAATCTCGTGTATCTTATCCATATGCGGTTATTGCCTTTCCACGAATCCTAGCTTCAGCAATTAAGATTCTAGGCGATAACCGCTTCCTGCTTTCTACGGCCAGGGAAGCGGCCCCTTACACCAACATTCGGCACGCGATC
>NZ_JBQHST010000060.1:0-1664 GCF_052066095.1 Collinsella sp. HCP28S3_B9 | reverse complement strand
ACGGCTCGGTGCCGTCCACCGGTCAGCGGCGCCCTGGCCTCCCACGGGCTGGCCCCGCAGTACTCTCGGCGCGATGGGGCTTAGCTTCCGGGTTCGGAACGGGACCGGGCGTGCCCCCCATGCTCTGGCCGCTGACCGGTGGGCGGCGCCCACCGTTACGGTGCCCGGGTGTCTCATACACGTGCCCTGGGGGCCGCATGGCGCATAGGGGAGAGTGACTCGGGGGCATCCTCGTGCCCGGACCGCGCGTGTGAGCGCTGGGTCCCGCGGGCCGCGAGGTGCGGTTCCGGAAGAGCTCGGGCGATTAGTGCGGCTCGGCTGAGGCTGTCGCCAGCCTTGCACCTGCCGTCTATCGACCAGGTAGTCTACCTGGGCCCTTACCGGAAGGAGAACTAATCCCTGGAACGGCTTCCCGCTTAGATGCCTTCAGCGGTTATCCGCGCCGCACGCGGCTACCCGGCCGTGCCGTTGGTCGACAACCGGTTCACCGGAGGTGCGTCCACCCCGGTCCTCTCGTACTGGGGGCAGCCTCCATCGATTCTCCTGCGCCCACGGAGGATAGGGACCGAACTGTCTCACGACGTTCTGAACCCAGCTCGCGTACCGCTTTAAACGGCGAACAGCCGTACCCTTGGGACCTGCTCCAGCCCCAGGATGCGATGAGCCGACATCGAGGTGCCAAACCTTGCCGTCGATGTGGACTCTTGGGCAAGATCAGCCTGTTATCCCCGGAGTACCTTTTATCCGTTGAGCGACGGCCCACCCACTCGGGGCCGCCGGATCACTAGAGCCTGCTTTCGCACCTGCTCGGCTTGTGGGCCTCGCAGTCAAGCCCGCTTGTACTCTTGCATTCAAAAGGACGGTTGCCGACCGTCCCGAGCGGACCTTCGCGCGCCTCCGTTACCCTTTAGGAGGCGACCGCCCCAGTCAAACTGCCCGCCTGGCACGGTCCCCGAGCCGGTTGACGGCCTCGGGTTAGGACGCCGGTCGCGCGAGGGCAGTATTCCAAGGGCGGCTCCCCGGGGGCTGGCGCCTCCGGATCTTCGCCTCCTGCCTATCCTCTACACGCGGGACCAGCGGCCAATGCCAAGCTGCAGTGAAGGTTCACGGGGTCTTTCCGTCCTTCCGCGGGTAAGTCGCATCTTCACGACCAGTGCAATTTCACCGGGTCCATGGTCGAGACAGCGCCCAAGTCGTTGCGCCTTTCGTGCAGGTCGGAACTTACCCGACAAGGAATTTCGCTACCTTAGGACCGTTATAGTTACGGCCGCCGTTTACCGGGGCTTGGCTTCGGGGCTTCGCGCGGTGCGCTAACTCCTCCGCGTGACCTTCCGGCACCGGGCAGGCGTCAGACCCTATACGTCGCCTTGCGGCTTCTGCAGAGTCCTGTGTTTTTGGTAAACAGTCGCTTGGGCCTCTCCACTGCGGCCCGCCTCCGCTCCCGGAGCAAGTCCGTTCACGTACGCGCGGGCACCCCTTCTCCCGAAGTTACGGGGCCATTGTGCCGAGTTCCTTGACCATGGTTGACCCGATCGCCTCGGTATGTTCTACCCACCCACCTGTGTCGGTTTGCGGTACGGGCGCGCACGCGCCTGCCTAGGGGTTTTTCTAGGGACCTCGGGCTCACTCGCTTCGCTTAAGTGCTTCGTCCGGAGCCTCGCCCT
>NZ_JBQHST010000059.1:0-1748 GCF_052066095.1 Collinsella sp. HCP28S3_B9 | reverse complement strand
GGGGTGGGGGGGTACATGCCCTGGCCTTCGACGTGTTTGTTTTAGCTCTAAAACACCTGTTTTTTGTGGGGGAGCGCGGGGGTGTGGGCCACAACGGCGCCACGCCCGCGCTCGGTGCGCACCAGGCCCTCATCAACGAGCACCTTAAGGGCGTGGCGTACGGTGCTGCGTGACAGCCCCGATTCGTCCATGAGTTCCATCTCGGACGGCAGCTTGTCTCCGCGCGCATACGTGCCGGCAGCGATGCGATCGCGCAGCGTGCCCGCCAAGCGCTCGTATTGGGTCAGTTTCTTTTTAGATGTGACGCCCATATTGCCAACCTATATCTAACCTGTATGCTTACCTAAGCAAGCATGTATTTAATAAAACAATAAAACTGCTGGTATCGAGCTACCGAAAACCATAGCAGCAAAATTTCTAAGACAAATATAGCATACAACTAGTCGACATAACCAAAATATGTATGTAACTTGTATGCCTGTGATGAGCATCAAACGAGAAGAAAGGCTGATGCACGATGACTACTCAGGAACAGGTTAAGGATGTTGTCTCCCAGGTTTTGGCCGACAAGGCAGACAAGGGCGGCATCAAGCGCGTCGTGTGGATTGGCGCCGGCGGATCCAACGGCGGTAACTATCCTGCCCAGTACTTTATGGAGCACGAGGCCACGCAGGTCGTGAGCTCCAGCTACACCAGCAACGAGTTCGTGCACGCCACCCCTGCCTACGTTAACGAGAACACCTTGGCCGTCGTCGTGTCCATGCGCGGCACCAAGGAGACTATCGTCGCCGCCCAGGTCGCCAAGGACCACGGCGCCAGCACCATCGCCATCTATGTTGACGAATCCGCCCTCACCGAGGTCTGCGACTACAAGATCCAGTACGACAGCCTGGCCGTCGACGAGTCCTGCATGGGCCGCACCAACTCCGCCGTCGTGACCATGATCGCCATGGAGCTCACGCAGCAGACCGAGGGCTATGCCGAGTACGAGACCGCCATGGCCGCCTTCGACTTGGTCGACCCCATCTATCGCAAGGCCGTCGAGTACACCCGTCCGCTTGCTGCCAAGTGGGCCGAGCAGAACGCCGACAAGCCCTGCATCAACGTGATGGCTCAGGGTCCGCTCTTTGGTGCCGCCTACGTCTTTAGCATCTGCAACGTGCAGGAGATGCTACAGATCGACTCCTGCACCATCAACACCTGCGACTTCTTCCATGGCCCCTTCGAGATCCTGGACAAGCGTACCTCGCTGTTCCAGCTCATCAGCGTCGGCCGCAGCCGCTGCAACGACGAGCGCGGCATCCGCTTCGTAAACCAGTACGGTGGCGAGCGCGTCTATCAGCTCGACGCCAAGGAGCTCGGTCTCAACGACATCAAGGACAGCGTGAGCGAATACTTCAACCACCTGATCTTCGCGCCGATCCTCAACAACGTGTACATGCGTGCACTCTCTGCCGTCACCCACAAGGACTATATGACGCGCCGCTACATGTGGAAGCTGGACTACTAGGAGTTACGCGGTTTTGCCAAACCGCGTAACGGCTCGACGCTGCAAACCCGCCAGAGCGGCAATCTGCCTTTCAACTTCGGCGGCATGACCAGAAGGTCAATGCCGCCTCGTTTCAAGGCACCTTGCCCGCTCTGGCGGGTTTTCGCTCATATGACCCAATCCGCTGTCAAGAGCCACAATGGCCCCGCCGACCGCTTGCAATCGGTCGGCGGGGCCTGCCGTTGAACCCGTCCCGGTC
>NZ_JBQHST010000058.1:0-1760 GCF_052066095.1 Collinsella sp. HCP28S3_B9 | reverse complement strand
AATTCCTTTTCCTATCAAACAGAACCATATGAATCGAACGGAACCGATCAGCGATGACTGAGAGGACCGGACGGGCTCGAGGCCCAATACATTTTGGACGGAGAGTTCGATCCTGGCTCAGGATGAACGCTGGCGGCGCGCCTAACACATGCAAGTCGAACGGCACCTATCTTCGGATAGAAGCGAGTGGCGAACGGCTGAGTAACACGTGGAGAACCTGCCCCCTCCCCCGGGATAGCCGCCCGAAAGGACGGGTAATACCGGATACCCCCGGGTGCCGCATGGCGCCCGGGCTAAAGCCCCGACGGGAGGGGATGGCTCCGCGGCCCATCAGGTAGACGGCGGGGTGACGGCCCACCGTGCCGACAACGGGTAGCCGGGTTGAGAGACCGACCGGCCAGATTGGGACTGAGACACGGCCCAGACTCCTACGGGAGGCAGCAGTGGGGAATCTTGCGCAATGGGGGCAACCCTGACGCAGCGACGCCGCGTGCGGGACGGAGGCCTTCGGGTCGTAAACCGCTTTCAGCAGGGAAGAGACGAGACTGTACCTGCAGAAGAAGCCCCGGCTAACTACGTGCCAGCAGCCGCGGTAATACGTAGGGGGCGAGCGTTATCCGGATTCATTGGGCGTAAAGCGCGCGTAGGCGGCCCGGCAGGCCGGGGGTCGAAGCGGGGGGCTCAACCCCCCGAAGCCCCCGGAACCTCCGCGGCTTGGGTCCGGTAGGGGAGGGTGGAACACCCGGTGTAGCGGTGGAATGCGCAGATATCGGGTGGAACACCGGTGGCGAAGGCGGCCCTCTGGGCCGAGACCGACGCTGAGGCGCGAAAGCTGGGGGAGCGAACAGGATTAGATACCCTGGTAGTCCCAGCCGTAAACGATGGACGCTAGGTGTGGGGGGACGATCCCCCCGTGCCGCAGCCAACGCATTAAGCGTCCCGCCTGGGGAGTACGGCCGCAAGGCTAAAACTCAAAGGAATTGACGGGGGCCCGCACAAGCAGCGGAGCATGTGGCTTAATTCGAAGCAACGCGAAGAACCTTACCAGGGCTTGACATATGGGTGAAGCGGGGGAGACCCCGTGGCCGAGAGGAGCCCATACAGGTGGTGCATGGCTGTCGTCAGCTCGTGTCGTGAGATGTTGGGTTAAGTCCCGCAACGAGCGCAACCCCCGCCGCGTGTTGCCATCGGGTGATGCCGGGAACCCACGCGGGACCGCCGCCGTCAAGGCGGAGGAGGGCGGGGACGACGTCAAGTCATCATGCCCCTTATGCCCTGGGCTGCACACGTGCTACAATGGCCGGTACAGAGGGATGCCACCCCGCGAGGGGGAGCGGATCCCGGAAAGCCGGCCCCAGTTCGGATTGGGGGCTGCAACCCGCCCCCATGAAGTCGGAGTTGCTAGTAATCGCGGATCAGCATGCCGCGGTGAATGCGTTCCCGGGCCTTGTACACACCGCCCGTCACACCACCCGAGTCGTCTGCACCCGAAGTCGCCGGCCCAACCGCCAAGGGGGGAGGCGCCGAAGGTGTGGAGGGTGAGGGGGGTGAAGTCGTAACAAGGTAGCCGTACCGGAAGGTGCGGCTGGATCACCTCCTTTCTAGGGAGATACATTCTTAGAGAGATCAGCTTAACTCGAATGGAGGGCAGGAGCCCGTCCGGTTGATGTCTGGCCCGGATGCGTCCCCGCAGCACCCGGTCCCCGGGGTCGCACCCGCGTACCTTGAGAGCCGCATAGCGATAGGAGAGAGATGGAAGA
>NZ_JBQHST010000057.1:0-2162 GCF_052066095.1 Collinsella sp. HCP28S3_B9 | reverse complement strand
TGCTGTACAAGGAGGGCCTGGACCTTCTCGTCGTGCCCTCCGCCGAGCTCTCCCGCGGCCGTGGCGGCCCGCGCTGCATGAGCATGCCCTTCTGGCGCGAGGACCTCTAAGGTTTTCAAAGATCCGTACGGGTCTTAATACAAACATCTAGCTACCATTAGATGTCTCCCAATGGGGCGGTGCGGGTTTTCGCACCGCCCCATTCTTGTTTAATGAAGCTCAATTAACATCAGATAAGGTGGCCCATATGACTAGGGGCAGTCACGTTGATACCCCCCAACGGTGTCGGCTTCTTTGCCTTTTGGGCATCATCTCGATTCCCATGACCTTTGCCGGCATCACCCCCGTGTTCTAACGATTGGAGCCAAGTCATGGATATCAAGACGATCGGCGTTGAGGAGTGGCTCAACGTTTGGGAGAAGAGCACTACGTGGGATATCGCCCAGTCGACGATCTCCTCGCTTACCATGGGCGAGCTGCGCGCGCTCGACGAGCAGGACGGCACCACGTTCTACGAGCGCCTGGATCGCGAGAAGATGAACTACGGCTGGATCGAGGGCTCGCCCGACTTTAAGGCCGAGGTCGCCAAGCTGTATCGTCGCGAGGTCAATCCCGATCACATTCTTCAGACCAATGGCTGCACGGGTGCCAACCTCAACGCCATCATGGCCGTGGTCGAGCCCGGCGATCATGTCATCGCCGAGTGGCCTACCTATGCGCCGCTCTATGAGATTCCGCGTTCGCTCGGCGCCGAGGTCGAGTATTGGGAGCTTCGCGAGGAGCTTGGCTGGAAGCCCGATATCGAGGAGCTCAAGCGCCTGGTGCGTCCCAACACGAAACTCATCTGCATCAACAACGCATCGAACCCCATCGGTACGGTGCTTGATGCCGATACGCTCGGTCAGATTGCCGAGATCGCCCGTTCGGTGGGCGCCTACGTGCTGTGTGACGAGGTGTATCTGCCGCTCGAGAACACCGAGTCCTTTATGTCGATGGCCGACGTGTATGAGAAGGCCATTGTCACCAACTCGGTGTCTAAGACCTATTCGACGCCTGCAGCCCGCGTGGGTTGGGTCGTGACCGACGAAGAGGTGTCCAATCGCATCCGCACCTATCGCGATTACACCATGATCTGCGGCGGCGTGTTCAACGATGCCCTGGCGACCTATGTGCTTGAGCACAAGGACAAGATTCTCGAGCGCAACCGCAAGATCGTGTCTGGCAATCGCGATATCGCGCAGGCTTGGATCGATACGCAACATCGCGTTTCCTGGACGGCCCCGCAGGGCGTGTCTACCTCGTTTATCCAGCTTGATATTCCCGAGGACGACGAGGAGTTCTGCAAGCGCCTGTTGTCCGAGAGGGGAGTGCTGCTGGTGCCCGGCAGCCGTTTTGAGCTTCCCTGCGGCGCACGCCTGGGCTACTGCGCGAGCGAAAATGTTCTTCGCGAGGGCTTGAGGCTTCTGGGCGAGGCACTGGCCGAGTTCGATTGCTAATCCCTTGAGGCCCGCGAAGGCCTAAACCTTACTTGGCCCTAGGTGTACCGAATGCAGACCCGCCCCTTTTGGGGGCGGGTCTGTTTGTCTTTGCCGCCGGAAAAGTCAAGTTGTTACAAATGGAGACGCAAGATCGATCGGGTATTCGACGGGCCTTATACTAAGCTTCCGGTGAACGGTATCCAACGTCTGGTAAACGGTAATCTGTTTGCTAAAAATGAATAGGACAAACTTTTATATGAATAAAAATCAAAATGGTTGAGAGACAGCGAGAATTGCGAATTCTATTCATATCGTTGCGCTAAATATGCAATCTGAGGGTGGTTTAACAAAGTTTAGTTCCATTTGATTTTTGGATTGAAAACGCGTTTAAGCACGTAAATAAACTTTATTAAATCAAAGTGTGCCATGCGTGAAGTATATGTGTATGCCGTTCACCCCCTATAAAAAACCGTTCGGGGACAAGGTGGAAGTATGGGTTGATTTTGGATATAAATATGTCGTCAGCAAGCAGCGCTCCATACGGAGGGGCGCTAACGAATCGGCCCTGACAAGGGCCCGAAAGAAAGGTAGGAGGCCATGACGAAAGGTCTGCACGTGCCTTCCGAGATCGGCAAGCTCAGGAAGGTCTGCCTGCACCGTCCCGGCGACGAGCTCCTCAACCTG
>NZ_JBQHST010000056.1:0-2197 GCF_052066095.1 Collinsella sp. HCP28S3_B9 | reverse complement strand
TGCACGCCTGCGCGTCTCATCCGGTCCGACCGGGCCGCGCGGCAAGGAGATATATTGCCAGACCGGAGGGGCCCGCGGGGCGGGAATCTGGTTGCACACAACTCCTACACAGTTTGGGATTCTCAGCTGTATTTAGCAGTAATAGAGAGGGGACCTCGTTTCCGAGATCCCCTTTTTCGTCTATCTATAGAAATAGGCTTTCAAAGCCTTAGGCCAACAGCTTGCGGCCCGACTCCTCAATCGCGTCAAGTGCTGCATCAGCCTCGGCGGCATCCGCGCCCTTAGCGAAGATGTACAGCTTGATCTTGGGCTCGGTGCCGGAAGGACGGACAATACCCTTGTTGCCACCCTCAAGATCGAACTCAATGACATTAGCCTTCGGCAGACCGTTCACGCACGTGTTGTAATCCACAACGGCCTCGATCTTGGAGCCTGCGAGCTCCGCGGGCGGGTTCTCGCGCAGACCACCCATGATGCCGGCCATCTTTGCCGCACCCTCAGCGCCCGGATAGCTCAGCGAAATCGTCTTGTTGTGATAGTAGCCATACTTCTCGTACAGCTCGTGCATCGCATCGGCCAGGTTCTTGCCCTGGAGCTTGTAATACTGCGCCATCTGGCAAATGAGCAGCGAAGTGCTCACGGCGTCCTTGTCGCGCACGTGGTCGCCGGCCAGATAACCGTAGCTCTCCTCGAAACCGAAGATAAAGCGATCGACTTCACCAGCATCGGAAAGCGAGGTAATGATGTCACCGATGTACTTGAAGCCCGTCAGGCAGCGACGGAGCTCAAAGCCATACTCCTCGGCCAGAGCATCGACCATGGCAGAAGAAACAATGGTAGTAACCGCGACCTTCTTGGTGAGATCCTCGCCGCGGGCGGCACGGGTCTTGCAGATATAGTCGAGCAGCAGAACGCCCATCTCATTGCCGGTCAGCAGCAGATAGTCATCACCATTCTTAACAGCAACGCCAACACGGTCGGCGTCAGGATCGGTTGCAAGCAGCAGATCGGGGTGAACCTGCTCGCACAGGTCGATTCCCTTCTGCATGGCCTGACGGATCTCGGGGTTAGGATACGGGCAGGTCGGGAAATCGCCGTTCGGGTCCTTCTGCTCGGGAACAACCGTGACATCGGTGATGCCGGCGCGCTCGAGCACCGTCGTGACGGGAATGAGGCCAGTGCCGTTGAGCGGAGTGTAGACGAGCTTAAGCGGAGCGCCAGCGATCTCCTCGGCAGAAAGGTTGGTCACGCCGCGCGCGAGAACGGCGTCGTAATAACGCTCGAGGCACGAGTCATCGATCCATTTGACCAGACCCTGCTCAAGAGCCTCATCGAAGTCCATGGACTTCACGCCAGTGAACGTATCGGTCTCGGCAATAGCCTTAGAAATTGCATCGGCGGCCTCGCTAGTGATCTGGCAGCCGTCGGGGCCATAGGCCTTATAGCCGTTATAGGGCGCAGGGTTATGGCTCGCGGTCATGCAAATGCCACCGGAGCACTTAAGGTCGCGGACGGCCCAAGATAGCGTAGGCACCGGGGAAATCTTAGGATACACAAGGGCGGTGACACCATTTGCCGCAAGAATAGCAGCAGTCGTCTTGACGAACAATTCGCCCTTATTGCGGCTATCGCGAGCAATGGCAACCGTCGGATGCTCAAAAGTCGCATTGAGATAGTCGGCGAAGCCCTGCGTTGCACGGCCGACCGTATAGATATTCATACGGTTGGTGCCAGCACCGATCGTGCCACGCAGGCCAGCGGTGCCGAAGGCAAGATCCTGGAAGAAGGCATCGGTGATGGCATCCTCGTCACCCTGCTCCTTCATCGTGTTGAGCTCGGTCAGCAGCTCATCATCCTTGACATTGGCAATCCAAGTATCAAGCAGCTCGTGAACATCTGCCATATGCGTCCTTCCTTCATAATCAATAAAACGGCCCGCCTAAAACAGGTCAAGCGCAGTATCACGCTTAAGTAGATAGTAATCCATTGAGTGTGTGAGACTGTCAAGAGAACGGTGAACGTCTGAATAAGACGGCAGATGATATCGTTGTAAAAATTGTCATTTAGTTAAATTGCCTGAGAAACGAAAAAGGGGGAGGCCGCGAGGCCTCCCCCTTCCCAGTCCAAGCGCACGGCTCGGTGCCGTCCACCGGTCAGCGGCGCCCTGGCCTCCCACGGGCTGGCCCCGCAGTACTCT
>NZ_JBQHST010000055.1:0-2208 GCF_052066095.1 Collinsella sp. HCP28S3_B9 | reverse complement strand
GGAAGAAGGCCCTGCAGCTGCACAGGTACCCGCTGAGCGTGCTCGGTGCAAGGCCCTCCTTGCTCAGATGCGAGAGCACGGCAAGGATATGCAGCTCACCCACGTCCTCCGGGCGGGCGATGCCGTACTCGCCGCCGAGGATCGCGAGCACGCGCAGCAGGTCGCCCATCGCCTCCGGGATCCGCCCCAATGCGCGGGGGTTGTCAGCCGAGGCTGCCCTCCGGTAGAGAGACCTCAGGAACTCCCTCGCGTCTTGCTGGAAGGCGCCCGCGCTTCCCAGCGAGGAGAAGTCGACCGACCTTCCTGTGAACGTCTCCCCCTTGGGGATGTAGATCCACACCTCCGCCTTGTCGCTGGCCACATCGTCGGCGTTGCCGTCGAACATTAGCCTGCGCAGGCCGGCGATCTTGCCCTCGAGATGCTCGTCGAAGGCGCTGGCGAGGGCGGGGGTCCGCCTCGTCATCCTGAATGCCGCGCACATCCTCGCGTCCTCGGCTGCCAAGTGCTCCTTGAAGTCGCGACGGAATCTGTGGAGGGGCAAGATCGGCCCCCTCGGAGAGTCGGGGGCCAGGTACCTGCCGGCGAAGAACGCATCGTATGCGCCCAGGAGCTCCTCGAAGCTGACGCCGCCTGGCAGTTCCGGTGCCGGCAACTGGGAGTCACCTGCGACAAGCAGTCCAGCAGGGACGGAGCTCTTGTCAACCCGCACAGCTTTCTCGTCGTAATAGGCGCGTTCCTCCGCGCTGAGATCTAGGAATTCATATACGGTGGTCCGGTTAGAGGTCGTAGCGTACGCAGCGTACGTGTAGGGCAACATCTCCCTAGCGATTACTTCATGCAGCCTGCGATAGTCCCACCGCTTGCCGTGCCCCCTCTCTCTGTGCTTTCGGTACCTCCCGACAGGGCGCCAGGAGAACCCGAAGATGTACGCGGTCAGGCGCGGGTAGGTGAAGTGTCGGTAGTTGCGATCGGACAGCCCCGAGGCATACTTCTCTGCCATGTCGCGCACATACGCCGCGAACTCCTCCTCGCCGATCTCCTCGACAACACAGTTGTCGAGCCACATCAGGAAGGAGTCGTGAGCTCTTCTGAAGTATCTTCCGTTGAACTCCTCGCGGACCGCTGCAAGGGGTTCCCGATGATTGATGGCCTCGACGGCGCGGTCCCCGATCTGCACCGGGAAGCGGTGATAGGTGTAGAAGCGCTCCATGTACGTCTCGCCAAAGATACGTATCAGGGGGTTAACGCGGTCCCTGACCTGGTAGGTCAACCCGGTTATCACCTTGAAGAGCTTCTTTATGCCGGGCTTTTCCCAGGCTTCCTCGTCCTCGTGCATGGAGACGAGCACGTCGAGGAAGTAGTCGCTCAGCTCCTCCTCCGAGAACATGGAGGTCAGGGCAAGACGACACAGGGTCCCATAGCTATATGTCCCCTTCAGCGACTCCTCCAGGCCCTCGCAGGAGGGCAGCGGCGTGCGCGACTCCACGCAGGCGGCCAAGGCAGCAAAGTCGCTCACCGTCGCCGTGTCTGCGACATGGGTGTAGTTGTTGCTGCGCTTCGCACCCCCGGAGTTGTCCCTGATGTGCTCGAGCGCCTCCTCAGGTTGCCTGATCATCGGCGCGCCTCTTCTCCTTGGCTGCTTCGAGCCTCTTCCAGTTCTCGACGGCGGTCACCCTGTCCTGCCTGTTCTTGTAGGGCTCGGCAGACTCCATGCTCTTCCAGCCCATGATGTCCAGGATCTGGTTGTCGGTGAGGGAGGCGGGGTCTAGGGCCTGCTGCCTGAGGAGCTCCTCCATCTTCGTGCTCCTGCCGGAGTGGGTGCGCACCTTGGCGGGGTCGAGGCCGGCGTGCTTGGCGGCGCGCTTGATGATCTCGAGCGCGTTGTGGTAGGCCATCGGCTTGCCGAAGCTGCCCTCGCGCTCGCGCAGGTTCAGGAAGATCTCGGTCGGTATGAGCACTCCGGAATCGATCAGCTTCCCCTCGACGGCGCTGCGCTCGTTGTAGAGGTACTCCTCCAGCAGGCGCCGCGAGCGCTCCGACAAGACGCAGACGCGCCCCTCGCCCTCGCGCCTGCCCTTGCTGCGGAACAGCTTCAAGGTGCCCTCGTCGGCGCGGTAGAGGTCGATCTGGGCGGAGAGGATCTCGTCGATGCGAAGGCCGTCGAGCGAGAGGGAGAAGACCGCCTTGTCGCGGTAGGTGCGGAAGTTG
>NZ_JBQHST010000054.1:0-2515 GCF_052066095.1 Collinsella sp. HCP28S3_B9 | reverse complement strand
CGATCTCCCGGGGCCGGCCGATCCGGCCCTCAGGGTATCGGGTTCCCACATTCATCCGCACATGTGCGGATGAATGTGGGAGGTGTTCGGATGAAGTTGATAATCAAGGCCTGATTTATTTGGGGAATCGGGTAAAATAATTTCTTGTTTTTTAGAGCGTACTATGATATACTGCTATTAACCTGATTTGAGGAGTCTACCAAATATGCGGCAAGGTATTCTTAAATAAAATTTGATAATGGGCGCAAAAATGATTGCCCCTTGCAGGGGCTTAGTTTTTGTACCCAATTTAAGAATACTTTTGCCTTTTTAGTAAATATCGTGACGGACAGCGGCTCATGTAAGCCGTCATACTTCTGTTTGTCCGAAGTCATGATCCCCAGCGGTAAAAGTATTAGCCGCTGGGGATTTTTGCGCCCATTTGGGCCTTGTATGGAGGATAGACATGAACATTATCAATATCGGGATTCTTGCCCATGTAGACGCTGGAAAGACAACCTTGACGGAGAGCCTGCTATATGCCAGCGGAGCCATTTCAGAACCGGGGAGCGTCGAAAAAGGGACAACGAGGACGGACACCATGCTTTTGGAGCGGCAGCGTGGGATTACCATTCAAGCGGCAGTCACTTCCTTCCAGTGGCACAGATGTAAAGTCAACATTGTGGATACGCCCGGCCACATGGATTTTTTGGCGGAGGTGTACCGCTCTTTGGCTGTTTTAGATGGGGCCATCTTGGTGATCTCCGCTAAAGATGGCGTGCAGGCCCAGACCCGTATTCTGTTCCATGCCCTGCGGAAAATGAACATTCCCACCGTTATCTTTATCAACAAGATCGACCAGGCTGGCGTTGATTTGCAGAGCGTGGTTCAGTCTGTTCGGGATAAGCTCTCCGCCGATATTATCATCAAGCAGACGGTGTCGCTGTCCCCGGAAATAGTCCTGGAGGAAAATACCGACATAGAAGCATGGGATGCGGTCATCGAAAATAACGATAAATTATTGGAAAAGTATATCGCAGGAGAACCAATCAGCCGGGAAAAACTTGTGCGGGAGGAACAGCGGCGGGTTCAAGACGCCTCCCTGTTCCCGGTCTATTATGGCAGCGCCAAAAAGGGCCTTGGCATTCAACCGTTGATGGATGCGGTGACAGGGCTGTTCCAACCGATTGGGGAACAGGGGAGCGCCGCCCTATGCGGCAGCGTTTTCAAGGTGGAGTATACAGATTGCGGCCAGCGGCGTGTCTATCTACGGCTATACAGCGGAACGCTGCGCCTGCGGGATACGGTGGCCCTGGCCGGGAGAGAAAAGCTGAAAATCACAGAGATGCGTATTCCATCCAAAGGGGAAATTGTTCAGACAGACACCGCTTATCCGGGTGAAATTGTTATCCTTCCCAGCGACAGCGTGAGGTTAAACGATGTATTAGGGGACCCAACCCGGCTCCCTCGTAAAAGGTGGCGTGAGGACCCCCTCCCCATGCTGCGGACGTCGATTGCGCCGAAAACGGCAGCGCAAAGAGAACGGCTGCTGGACGCTCTTACGCAACTTGCGGATACTGACCCGCTTTTGCGCTGCGAGGTGGATTCCATCACCCATGAGATCATTCTTTCTTTTTTGGGCCGGGTGCAGTTGGAGGTTGTTTCCGCTTTGCTGTCGGAAAAATACAAGCTTGAAACAGTGGTAAAGGAACCCACCGTCATTTATATGGAGCGGCCGCTCAAAGCAGCCAGCCACACCATCCATATCGAGGTGCCGCCCAACCCGTTTTGGGCATCCATCGGACTGTCTGTTACACCACTCCCGCTTGGCTCCGGTGTACAATACGAGAGCCGGGTTTCGCTGGGATACTTGAACCAGAGTTTTCAAAACGCTGTCAGGGATGGTATCCGTTACGGGCTGGAGCAGGGCTTGTTCGGCTGGAACGTAACGGACTGTAAGATTTGCTTTGAATACGGGCTTTATTACAGTCCGGTCAGCACGCCGGCGGACTTCCGCTCATTGGCCCCGATTGTATTGGAACAGGCATTGAAGGAATCAGGGACGCAACTGCTGGAACCTTATCTCTCCTTCACCCTCTATGCGCCCCGGGAATATCTTTCCAGGGCTTATCATGATGCACCGAAATACTGTGCCACCATCGAAACGGTCCAGGTAAAAAAGGATGAAGTTGTCTTTACTGGCGAGATTCCCGCCCGCTGTATACAGGCATACCGTACTGATCTGGCCTTTTACACCAACGGGCGGAGCGTATGCTTGACGGAACTGAAAGGGTATCAGGCCGCTGTCGGCGAGCCGGTCATCCAGCCCCGCCGTCCAAACAGCCGCCTGGATAAGGTGCGCCATATGTTCAGTAAGATCACTGGTTGATTTCCGATCTCAGCCGAACACATTGAGCTGACGGCACGCTCCCGCAGTTAACCGAACGCCCCCGCGGCCCCTCTCGGGCCCCGGGGGCGCCATTTTCCCAGTTGAAGGAATGGTGGAGATGTGTTTCGATGGGTCCGGTGGCCATGC
>NZ_JBQHST010000053.1:0-2755 GCF_052066095.1 Collinsella sp. HCP28S3_B9 | reverse complement strand
CCGAACTCGGCGGAGTGGACGCGGTACCAGACGGTGTAGCGACCCGACAGGTCCGCGGACAGCCTGACCCTCAGGGCCTCGACGGCGCGGGCCTGGCCGGTGGTGCCGGCGGTGCCGCCGTTGCCGACGGCGGGCTGCCAGCCGATGCCGGCGACGTGGGCCTCGACGGACAGGGCATTTGCGACCTGCTCTTGAGAGGAGGCCCCATTCACTTCAACTGAAATTTTAAGTGCCTCAAGATTCAAGCCTCTGCCCGTCGTTCCGGCAATCTTGCCCATACCAACCGGGTTCATCCAGCCAATATTCTGCACATGAGCAGAAACGCTTACTTTTTTGACGGTCAGATGAGTGCTTTCGGCTGAATCGGCAGCAGTGGCTCCACTAGCCTCATCGGAGCAAGCCAACTGCGCGTTTTGGGACTCACTATTCTTGGGAGTATCATCCGATTTTTGTTCCTCGGACACCGAGCAGTCTTGTGCGGCAGCCGAACCTTCAAGGACGGAGTCATTTGAGCCAGCGGATCCGTTAATTGAATAATCAGCATATGCAGCGCACACAAGCCATGATTGGCTTACGAACAACACAGCAACCATGAGAATAGAAACGGACACATCAAAGAGACGTCTCACGATTCCACCTTCCTTCATCTATCAACGAATCTACTTAAGGACAACCGCCTGGACTCCTCGTTGCGAGTATAGCGAAGCGATGCGTTCAGCAGAATTAGAGACATAGCCGGAGAGCGAATCCGCAATGTAAACGGTACCCAGGGAACGATTAAAGCCTCTTAAAACAACGGTATGAGAATTGGTATATGTTCTATAAACCCTTCCACCGTAAGCCTGAGTCGCATAGCATCGACCCAAATTCTGCATACCTATCGTCGACCAGATGATAACGGGATGTCCGGCTTCCAAATAGGAATAAAGATCATAGAAACCAGTGCCCGTGACGTCATACGCACGCAAGCTGCTTCCACGACTGATCAAAAAAGAATTAGCCGTGTTGGTCAATCCAGGAGCGGATATGCAGTTTCCGTTCGAAGCGCTATGTGGATTACCCCAAAACGCCGTCACAAAATTCCAGCTGCTTTTAGGCATATACGCATCTGCAATGACGGTTTTTCCCAGCCCAAATCCGTAATAGTTGAGCGCATTAGTCAATGCAACGGACTCACAACCAGTCGGAAGCTCAGGATTCTGCATTGTGCAAGGAACGTTGAGGACAACCGAATTCGGATGCAAGGGGCGATCCCTGTACGCGCCCTCCGTGGGACCCGGCGCCGCCGAGCCCTTCGCGAGGATGCGGACCTGGAGCGCCTCGAGGCGGTAGCCGATGCCGGTCGTGCCGGCGCGGGCCCCGTCGCTCGCCCACCCGAGCCAGCCGTAGTCCTGCACGTAGGCGCGGTACCAGACGTCGTAGTACTCGGAGAGGTCGCCGGTCAGGCGCATCTTGACGCACTCGACCGCCCTGCCCTGGCCGGTGGTGCCGGCCACGGCGCCGCCCGAGACCTCGTCCTGCCAGCCGATGCCCGCGACGTGGGCGCCGTAGGACAGGCCGCCGGAGACCGGCGAGGAGACCTCGGCCGAGATCGCCTCTACGGCGCGGGCCTGGCCGGTGGTGCCGGCGGTGCCGCCGTTGCCGACGGCGGCCTGCCAGCCGACGCCCGAGACGTGGGCCCTGAGGCTGAGCGAGGGGGCGGAGAGCTCGGCGGGGGCGCCCGACGAGGGGGCGTCGCCGCCCTTCTCGACGAGGACGACCTGGAGCGCCTCGGCCTGGACGCCGAGGCCCTCGGTGCCCGCGGCCTCGCCGTCCTTGGCCCAGCCGAGCCAGCCGTAGCCCGCCGCGTGGACGCGGTACCAGACGTCGTAGGAATCGGAGACGGGGCCGGAGAGGGACACCCTCACGGCCTGGACGGCGCGGCCCTGCCCCACCGTGCCGGCGTAGGAGGGGGCGGAGGCGGCGTCCTGCCAGCCGATGCCGGCCACGTGGGCCGCGACGGAGACGGAGCTCCCCTCGCCCGCCCCCTCGAGGGAGGCGCGCACCGCCTGGAGCGCGAGGCCCCTGCCGGTCGTGCCGACGTCCTCGCCGCCGCCCACCGCCTGCAGCCAGCCGCGCTCCGCGACATGGCCCTGCAGGACGAGCGCCGGGCCGGAGGCGGAACCGGAGACGAAGGCCCCCTCGGTCGGGCCGGGGGCGGCGGCGCCCTTCGCGACGAGGGCGACCTGGACTGCGGTGAGGCCCGAGGCGCCCGACTCGACGCCGGAGGGCTCGCCGGAGCTCGCCCAGCCGGTCCAGCCGCGCACGGAGTCGCAGGAGCGGTACCAGACGTCGTAGCGCTCGGCGAGGCCGCCGGACAGCCCGAAGCGGACGGCCTTGAGCTGGAACCCGCCGTCCGGGGCGCCTAGCTGCGCCCCGTCGGAGCTGGACTCCCCCTGCCAGCCGGAGCCGAGCAGGAGGCCGCGGTAGCAGACCGACCCGTCGGACTCGAGGTTGTCGACGACGGCGGCGACGGAGCCCAGCGCGGGGCCGCCCTCGGAGCCGAGCGTCAGGACCCCGCCGGAGGACGACGAGCCCGCCGGCGAGCCGGAGACGGAGAGCGCCGACCCCGACAGGCGCTCGCCGGCGCCGCGGAAGGGGCCCCCCGCCGGGGCCCGGGGGGGGGCCCCCGTGGGGTCCTTCAAGACCACGACTGCCTCTACGGGCATTGCAAACACCACACAGGCCCCGGCCCCCCCCTCCTATGTCCCCCCGC
>NZ_JBQHST010000052.1:0-2819 GCF_052066095.1 Collinsella sp. HCP28S3_B9 | reverse complement strand
TTTCCTGCTCTACAGTCCTGCGCAAGACGGAAAGCACATTAAGTGCTTTCCTTTGCGTGCGGAACTCGCGATAAACTTAATTACGCGCCGCTCCCCGCCCGCGCCGGGCAAACGTCGTTGGACTTGTCACTAACGTGAAGTGGACGCTTGTATATCGTCTGCTAGCTTGGCACGGTACAATGCTTTCAGATTTCAATTTATAAATTAGTGGGGTTACTTCATGGCAGAATCTCGTGCGGAGCGTAAGGCTCGTCGTGCTTTGATCGAGGCGGCTGAGGGGTCGGAGGAGAAAAAATCTTCCAAGAAATCCAAGTCGTCTCAGGATGCGAAGGGCAGGCCGGCCAAGGGCAAGGCTAAGACCAAGCGTCCCAGCCCTCGTCGGAGCGAGGGTAAGGCACCTCAAGCTCGTTCCAAGCGCTCGCATAATGAGTCGTCCCGGTCCGCTCATAAGGCCGTTGATCCCAAGTCGCCTTGTTCCATCATGAAAGCTTGCGGTGGATGCACGGCGCTCAACAGGCCTTATAAGAAGCAGCTGGCGACCAAGCAGGCTG
This sequence comes from Collinsella sp. HCP28S3_B9, assembly GCF_052066095.1. Lineage (NCBI taxonomy): Bacteria > Bacillati > Actinomycetota > Coriobacteriia > Coriobacteriales > Coriobacteriaceae > Collinsella > Collinsella sp. HCP28S3_B9. The sequence continues at coordinate 2,268 of NZ_JBQHST010000052.1, read as the reverse complement.
CTATGGATGAACTTTTTGCTGCTCTTTGCGAGCGTGAGGGCATAACCGTCGATCCCATTCGCGGTATGGACGTTACCCTGGGCGACCCGGGCAAATATCCTGCGCCGCGTGGTTTTCGCCATAAGGCCGCCACTCCCTTTGCCCCCGGCAAAGGGGGCGCTGTCCGCTGCGGCTTTTTTGAGCGCGGCACGCACAGAATCGTCGCTGTTCCCGAATGCCCCGTCGAGGCACCGGGAGCCCGTCAGATTCTTAACGGCATTGCGCGTGAGGCCGAGCGCCTGCACATTCCCGCCTTTAACGAGGACAAACATCTGGGCCTGCTTCGCTATGCCGTCGTTCGCTGCGGCTGGCGCACCGACCAGATCATGATCACCCTCGTTACCGCCCAGCGCGACCTGCCGCATGCGCAGGAATTCTTTGAGGCCATCGCCGCACTCGATCCGCGTATCGTCACCGTCGCCCAAAACATCAACGGACGCCCTGGCAACGCCATCCTGGGTGAGGAAACCCACATCGTGTATGGCGCTGAATGCATGCGCGACCAGCTACTCGGCTGCGAGTTCGATATCTCCCCCACCGCGTTCTACCAGACCAACCCGCAGCAGACCGAGCTGCTCTACCAGCTCGCTATCGACGGCATGGATCTGCACCAGGGCGATGTTCTCATGGATGCCTACTGCGGCAGCGGCACCATCGGTCTTTGCGCAGCTAAAGAAGCTCAGAACAAGGGCATCGGCATCATGTTGCTTGGCGTGGAGCGCAACCCGGCGGGCATTGCCGACGCACGCCGCAACGCCGAGCTCAACGGTCTTACCCGCAGCGCCTGGTTTATGGCCGACGATGCCACCGACTACATCCTAGATGCCGCCGACAACAACGAGCGCATCGACGTCCTTTCCATCGATCCGCCGCGTGCCGGCTCTACCCCCGAGTTCCTCGAAGCCGCCTGCGCGCTTAGACCTCGCCGCATCACCTATATCAGCTGCAACCCTGTGACCCAAGAGCGTGACCTGCACCAGCTCCTCGACGGTGGCTATCGCCTGCTCAAGATCACGCCCGTCGACATGTTCCCCCATACCGACCACACCGAAACTGTAGCGGTCCTCGAGCGCCGCTAATCCACCGGTACAAGAAGGGGGCGACCCGTCTGGGCCGCCCCCTTACTTGGTTTATGAACTCCGCTACATCCTCTTGCGCAGGTCACACACGCCGGCTGCCGCCATCTCGCGCAGTAGCGTCTCGCGGTCGCGCGTCACGATCAAATCCAGCGGAAAGTGAATCTCGTCGAGCATCTTGCGCGCTTGGTCGAGCTTACCAATTGCCATACCAATGTGCGCATCGGTCGAGACGCCAATCCCCACGCCCAGCTCGGCGCACCGCTCGGCAATCTTGCGGCACACGTCCCAATGCTCGGCATCCGCGCCATGCTCAAGACTGTGATTGTTGATCTCGATGATCTTGTGCTTGGCCTTAGCAGCAAGCAACACCTCGTCGATATCGAACGGCACGCCCGATCGACCCGTATGCCCCAGCATAAACACCTTGGGGTGCTCCAGAGCATTGATATACATCTCGGTCGTCTGGGCCAGCGTCGCGCCTTCAGCGAACTGCGGATTATGCACGCTTGCAACCAAATAATCCAAATTACGCGTAACCCGATCGAACAGCGAATGCTGACGGCTGTACGAATCGCCGGCAATATCGAGCGTGACAGGAGTGTCCTCGCCAAACAGACTTCCGTCCAGCGAAACGATATCGGCCTCGGCGCCACGCAGCACCAACACGCCGCTCCAAATGCGCGGCCATATATCCTGGTTGATAAAGAACTGGTAACTGCGCAGGTCATTGGGGCAAGCCGTAACCATAGAGCTCAGATGGTCGGCAGATCCAAGCACCTGCAGGCCACGCTCTGCCGCCCAGTACACATTCTCCTCAATGGTCGAATATGCATGCGCAGAGAACATCGTATGGGTATGAATGTCACAGGAAAGCAGGTAGGGCATCAGGTCTCCTTATCCGGTATGGCCGTCGCGTATATTCATTGTACGCATAGCCTTCGATAGTCGTAAAACCGCTCCATCCCAAAGACACAACGTCCATGACAACGGGGTCCGGTTTAACACCAAACCCCGTTTCACGTAAAACATTGTAGGCAGAGCGCGATCGCGTGCCGAATGTTGGTGTAAGGGGCCGCTTCCCTGGCCGTAGAAAGCAGGAAGCGGTTATCGCCTAGAATCTTAATTGCTGAAGCTAGGATTCGTGGAAAGG
>NZ_JBQHST010000051.1:0-3434 GCF_052066095.1 Collinsella sp. HCP28S3_B9 | reverse complement strand
GGGCGCCTGGTACTGGACCCGACCGCGAACCTTGCGGTCAAGAGAGGTTTCGACTGCTCCAAGTTGACCCCGGAGATCCCCGAGGACATCCTCGCCTTCCTTGAGGGGCACATCGACGAGCTGGGGTCGAGCGCCTGCAGGCTGATGTTCAAGCTCGCGATGGAGACCGGCTGGCGCATCTCCGACATCAGGTGCATCCGCGTCGAGGACATCACGGCCGAGGACCCCGCCAGCGGCATGCCGCAGGTGAGGGCGAGATCCCCCAAGACCGCGGCATCCAGGATAAAGCGGCGCCTCGGCGACAAGATCTTCGCCGTCATCTCGCCAGGGCTCCACAGCGAGATCGAGGCCTACATCGAGGAGACCTCCGCCCTCAGGGAGATGTATGGGGTCGAGACGCTCTTCTTCTCGATCGACAACGGGGTGAGGGGCGAGTTTTCCGCAACGACCTTCAACAACGCTGTCAACCGGCTCCTCGAGAGGTACGGCATGCAGTCGATCGTCGAGGGCTGGGAGGCGTTCACCTCCAGGCAGACCCGCAAGACGGTCGCCGTCGAGCTCGTCAGCTCCGGCGCGCCCCTCACTGCCGTCCAAAAGCAGCTCGGTCACGTTGGCCAGGGCACTACCGAGCGCATCTACGCCGAGGTGAGGATGAAGAGGATCGCAGAGCTGAACAGCGAGTTCTTCCAGCAGAGGTTCAACCTCCTGATCGAGAGCGGCAGGCTCGACCTGTACACGGAGGAGGAGCGCCGCTGGCTCTACGTCGACTTCTGCACCAACCGCCGCAACGTGGAGCTGGGCGTGTGCTCAAAGCACCCCTCGGAGGGCAGGTGCGCCGACCTCGGCAACATCAGCTGCGCGTCCTGCCCCAAGCTGTGCACGGGAAGGGCCTTCCAAGCACGCTGGCAGGAGCTCTACGAGGACTCGTCGAGGCTGCTGGCGCAGTTCGAGGCCAAGTACGCGGAGCTGGACATCCCGATGGACGAGTACGAGGGCTACACCGAGTACGCGCAGGAGAGAACCCTGAACGAGCGCTACAGGGCGGTGCTCGACGCCATAGAGGAGGGAGTCACCCATGCCTGACAGCCCTCTCTTCCCCACATCCGGGTCCGCGGCCCTCGAGCCAGTCGTCCTCTCCAACACCGTGTCCGTCACCGACGAGCAGGCAGCCAAGATGCTCGCAGACTACTGCTCTGCCTCGAGCTTCAGCGACGACGTCTGGCAAGCCGACAAGGTGAAGCCCGACAAGAACGTCAAACCGAGCTCGCGCAACATATATTTCACGGGTATCTCGAACGAACACCTCAAGAAGGAGGCCAAGAGATGGGCGCTGACGAGGCTTGTGAAGGGCCGGGCCCCCTCCACCATCGACAAAGACATCAACGGCGCCATCGGCCGCTACGCGGGCTTCATCCCGAGCAGCTGCGAGAGCTTCGCAGAGGCGCCGCCAGACGCGCTCGTCGCCTTCCACACCTGCCTCTTCTCGGGCGAGCAGAGCGTCTCCCTGGACAACCGCCTGCACCGCTGGAACACCCTCAAGGCATTCGCGAGGGAATCTGGCTTCACCGACATCAGCTCCGCCATGCAGAGGTTCGTGCTGGAGAGGGCCCCTGCCCACGTCAAGAAGGAGGACAAGTACATCCCCGACGAGGTGGCCGACCAGCTCGACGTCATCTTCATGCGAGACGGCATCCCGCTGGTCTACAGGTGCGTCTACTGGATGCTGCGCCTGATCCCCAACCGCATCACGGAGGTCCTCAGCATGACGGTCAGGTGCCTGAAGCAGCTCAGCGCAGACACCTACACCCTGACGATCCCGTCCTTCAAGCAGTCGGGGCCCTACGTGCCGAGCGACATCAAGCTGATCGAGGTCAGGTACGAGGGAATGGGGAAGCTCCTCGTCGACCTGGTGGCGGCCCAGAGGGACGAGGTGGTGTCGCATCTCGGCAGCGACGCCGAGCTCCTCTTCACCTCGAGGACCTACAGGCTCATGAGAGACCCGAAGACCGGTGGGAGGCGCTACAAGCCGCACGGGTCGGCGTTCAAGCCGAAGAAACAGGGAAGCTGCAACCGCTTCTTCGCCCGACTTTGCGAGTACAGGGGCCTTCTCGACGAGCACGGCGAGCCCTACTCACCGACAACGCACCAGTTCCGCCACAACGCCATCAGCGACCGCATGAACTCGGGCCTCTTCCGCGCCATCGACCTGCTGCCGCTCACCGCCCACCACAACACCAAGATGATCGAGCAGAGCTACACCCACACCTCCGTCAAGGACCTGCGCAAGGACGACCCCGTCGTGTTCAGGGGCAGGATCATCAACACAGACGACCCTGCCCGCTTCGACAGGATCTTGGCGAAACCCTTCGCCAAGAGGGTCCACAGGATCGGGCTGTGCTCGGACGCCAGGGGCTGCAGCGCCGACAGGTCGAGGTGCCTCAGCTGCAGCTACCTCGTCCCCGACGCCGGCGACCTCGACTACTATCAAAGCGAGCTCGACGACTGGCGCAGCAAGCAGGAGAAGGCCCTGAGTTGCGGCAACGAGGTCTTCGCCGAGCTCTGCGGTGCTTGGATGGACGCATACGAAACGCTGACCCAGCGCGTGCTGAGCGCTATCAGCGGCGAGGACCTGGAGGTCTCTGATGAAGCAGCCCAGTGAGAACATGCAGAGGATGTACGCGGCGAAGCGCGAGAAGACGCTGGCGCTCATCCAGGGGGCCATCGACGAGATCGAAGAGGACCACCGCATCGTCACCAAGAAGGAGCTCATGGCGCTCACGGGGCTGAGCTCGGGGACGTTCAGCCAGCAGCATGTCAAGGAGCTCCTGGCGAAGAACCGGGTCTGCCAGTTCAAGCCGACGGGCAAGGTGAGCCAAGAGGGCAGGCGAGAGCTGAACAAGGACGCCGAGATAACCAGGCTGTCAAGGGAGCTCCAGAGGGCGCAGTCGCGCCTGCAGGACCTCGACATCGCCCTCGACAAGAGCAGGAAGCAATCGAGGAAGCTGAAGGAGGAGAACGCGGAGCTCCAGCGACAGCTCCTGCTGCTCCGGGGCAAGTACCAGCAGCTGCTGGAGTACCTGGAGGTGCTGGGGAGCGACCTCTCGGGCATTCCCCTCGCATGACGCGGCCCCGGCCTCCTAGTCGTCGAGGAGGCCGTCGACAAAACGCTCCGGAGCTTGGCTCACGCGGTCGACGTTGTGGGCATAGACCATCGTGGTCGTCAGGTTCGTGTGCCTTGCGAGCGCCTGGGCCTGCTGCAGGCTGGCGCCCCCCAGCAACGCGAACGTCACCGCGCTGTGCCGGAAGCTGTGGGTCGTGAGCCTCTCGCTCATATGACCCAATCCGCTGTCAAGAGCCACAATGGCCCCGCCGACCGCTTGCAATCGGTCGGCGGGGCCTGCCGTTGAACCCGTCCCGGTCCGCCCCCGGCATGT
>NZ_JBQHST010000050.1:0-4597 GCF_052066095.1 Collinsella sp. HCP28S3_B9 | reverse complement strand
GGCGTGCGGCTCGTCACCGGCGACAAGTGCGCGGGGATGCTCGGTGCGCTCGAGGAGGTGTTCCCCGGGGCCCGCTACCAGCGCTGCACGGTGCATTTCTACCGCAACGTGCTGGGAAGGGTTCCCGTGACCAGGCGGAAGGCCGCGGCGCGCATGCTGAAGGCGATCCACGCGCAGGAATCGCGCGAGGCATGCGCCAGAAAGGCCGAGGAGGTGGCGGAGAAGCTGGAGTCGATGCGGCTCGGGGCGGCCGCGAGGACGGTGCGCGACGGGTTCGCCGAGACGCTTGCCTACACGGAATTCCCGCCTGAGCACTGGCGCCGGATCAGGACGAACAACGGGATCGAGCGCATCAACCGCGAGATCAGGAGGAGGACTAGGGTCGTCGGGACCTTCCCGGACGGCAATTCGGCCCTCATGCTGGTGACGGCGAGGCTGAAGTACATAGTGGAGCACGAGTGGGGCAAGAGGAGGTACCTGGACATGTCGAAGCTGGAGGAGATGGACGAGCTGAGGGGAAAGGCGGAGGGCTAGAAGAGGACGGGGCCGAGGACGGCTAAATCAATTTGCGAAAGAATCTTGACGGTACCTAACGGAAAGACGAGAGTTCAAGTATTTCATAATACTGTATTAAAAGATTTTCCTCTTTTCTGCCCTAAATGCAAATTGACGCATATCATTGATGTAGAAAAATTAGAGATTGTAATCAAAAATACAGAAAAACAAACTTTTATTATTTAGAAGAAAGGATATAAAAATGAAACGTTTACCTAAATATACGCCTGCGGAAGTACGGAATGATCCATACGGATTTACTTACAAAGAAATGTCGGAAGTTATTGGCGAGAATGAAGCAAAAGCCTTATATGAAGAATTATATAAGCAATTACCACGCAAAAAAAATCTATCAATGTTGGTAAAAAATATTTGCAAAAGCAGTGATACTGAAAAGTATGTTTACGAACTGAAAGACAACAAATACATTGAAACGGTTTTTATCAAGCGGCGAGATGGTGGAACTGTTTGCGTGAGCACACAAGTCGGTTGTCCTGTTGGTTGTATTTTTTGTGAGTCCGGGCGAAATGGCTTTGTTCGTAATCTAACATCGTCAGAAATCGTACAACAGATTATATTGTTGCGTCGAAAAGTAAACCGTATCGTTTTTATGGGTATGGGAGAGCCTTTATTCAATTATGACAACTTGATAAAAGCAATCCATATTCTCCGAGATAGATATGGGCTCAACTTTCCAACCGACGGCATTACCATATCAACAGTTGGTCCGGTCGATCAATTAAAAAAATTGCGCGAGGAACATCTTAAAATTCAGTTGACAATATCTTTACACGCAGCAACACAATCTGCAAGAAATCGTATTATTCCTCACATGCGCATATATGCTATTGAAGATGTTGTTAAGCAAGCCTTATCCTATTCTGAAAGGCATAATCGCAAAATTGTCTTTGCGTATTTGCTTTTACCGGGTATAAATGACCGGCCCTCAGATGTAAGACAACTTGCAAAATGGTTTCGGGGCAAAAAAGTTATGATTAACGTGTTACAATACAACCCAACAAGCAATTCAAGAATTAAAGCACCACAGAAACGGGAAATAGTTGCATTCAAACATCAATTAGAGCAAGCAGGACTTGAAGTTACTATAAGAGTTTCTCATGGCAGAGAGATTAACGCGGCTTGTGGACAGTTAGCTAACACATATAATAAATTCAAAAAAAAATGATTAAAAGTGCCAGACGCATAGACGCAGAGCCGATAACGCATTAGGTCAAAAAACCTATGTGTTATCGGCTTTTTTAGAGGCTTCGGTAGTTTGTGTGACAAGGGGCTAGCCTAGGCAGCAACGCTCTTCGCTCCCTTCACGCCCTTCTTCCTCGCCTTCACCGGGCGACCCGGGAGCTGGGGCTGGCAGTCGCCGCACCTGAGCATGAGCAGGGCCACGAGGTTGTCGGTGTTGCGGAAGCCGTAGCCCATCCTCACCGTCACCTTGATCTTGTTGTTGATGGCCTCTACGCGCCCGTTGCTGATGCCGAGCTCGACTGCGGCGATGATGTCGTCGCGCCGGCGGCGCACCTTCTTCTCCACGGCGACGACCTTGGCGATCTTGCAGTAGGCGGCCCTGTGCATCCAGTCGTCGAGCAGCTCGGCGGCCTCGGAGCCGTCGGCTGCCCGGAAGACGGCCCGCAGGTCCTCCTTGAGCTCCCAGGCCCTGACCAGCCGCGAGCCGGCCCTCTTCTTGAGCGCCTCGAGCCTCGCCCTCTGGCCGTCGGTGAGGTCCTCGGGGTTCTTCACGAGCGCGTAGCGGCTGCCCTTGATGGAGGCCTCCTCCTCCTCGAGCGCCCTGACCTCCTCGGGCGGCAGCTCGCCTTTGGCAGGCCTGCCGCGCTTGCCCTCGGGCCTGGGCCTGGCGGCCCTGGCGGCGGCCCTGGCGGCGTTCCACTCCTCGCAGCGCACGGCGTCGAGCGCGTCGTTCATCCACTGGACCACGTGGAAGGGGTCCATGACCCACCTCGCGTTGGGGCAGCGGCGCTTGACCAGCTGCCTTATCCACCTCGCGCCGTCGGCGGTCACCACCTCTATGGCGCGCCTCTGCTCGCGCGTGAGCTCGTCGAGGAACAGGTTGAGCACGTCCTTGCCGGTGCCCTCGTGCGCCCAGATGAGGCAGCCGCGGTCGTGGTCGACGACCACCGTGACGTACTTGTGGCCCTTCTTGTACGACGTCTCGTCGATGCCGATGCGGCGCACGCCGTCGAACCTCGAGGCGCCGCGCGCGGCCTCCAGCTCGGCGTAGACGCGCCTGCACACGCCGCCCACGCTGTGCCACTCGACGCGGGCGAGCTCGGAGACCGCCGAGGCGGTGCAGCGGACCGCCAGCCACGCCACCCAGTCCTCGAAGTCGCGCGTGAAGCGCGCCCCGTGCCGCGCCCAGGGGACGGCCTCGGTGCGCACGCCGTGCTCCGGGCAGCGCACCCTGCAGGGCGCGTACTCCAGGTAGCAGGCCGAGCGCGCCAGGTCCATCGCCCTCCACAGCCTGGGGGCCCCGCGGTTCGCCATGTCGTAGAAGTCGCAGGCCCTGCCGCATACGGGGCAGCGGCGCTGCTCGCGCTTGTAGGGCCGGACGCTCACGACGATGCGCTCGGCCTCGATGCGCGCGCCCAGGACGACCGTGCGGGCCAGACCGAGGGCGAGAAGTAGTAGACTCTTCATGCGTCACACCTCTTCGGTTGTCTGAATTTGGCTTAGCAATCATAGGCGGATGACGCGGAAACGGCCCCTCCCGGGGCCGTTTCAGTTCCAGATCGTTGTTTTCGCCCGCTGAGCTGGGCCTATGCCGGAATCTCTCCCACAGAAACCACCGAAGAGCCAGATTTCTTCTGGGGCGGTTGACAAGGGCTGTCCTTCAGCCCTGCAATTAAGAGGATGATGAGCTGGCTGAGCTCATGAAGGGCCTTGGGAGCGAGGGGTGCCCACCAGCAATTCAGCCTCGATGGTGATGCTTTTCACACGCGATAGATTTAGGGACTCCGCGTCGATGCCGAACAGCAGCGGCGTCATCTCGGCGAACACGCGGACGTCCCTTTCGGACATCTCGAAGGTGCGCGTCACCTTGATGCGGTCGGTCATCTTGAAGTGCTTCTCAAAGCAATCGGTCACCAGCTGGTTTGAGTATTCCTTGCTGCGCAAAGATCCTTCAGCAAGGTGGCGCAGCTCCGTAAGATGATTGCTGCCTGGAACCACTTTGACCAGCACTCCTGGCGCGGAGGCGTTTCTGGTTGGGGTGAGAACGCGCTTGAATTCGTCGTAGTTCGAGGGAGCGAATACGTCCACCACGCAGTTGATGGAGCCTTTCAGCACGGGGATGTTCGTCAGGTCGCCAACCAGCCATTTGACCGCCTTTCTGGAATCGTGGCGGGCCGCCATCAGCATGGCGTCTTTTGAGAGGTCAAACGCCACCACGTCGACACAGAGGTTTTCTCGGATTGCACGTGCATAGAAGCCTTCTCCGCATCCCGCGTCGAGCACGCGGAATGGCGTCGCGTTCACAGCTGCAGGACCCTCGCTTGGGGAAAGGGCCCTTCCTACCGCGGTGAGGACGGCTTCTTTCACGTGGTCGTAATACCCTGCCTCCAGGATTGCCATGCGGCTCTCAAAGGATTCTTTGCTGTAGTGGGCTGACTGCCTGGAGGGCCCTAGAAGGTTTACGTACCCCTGCTTTGCGATATCGAAGCAGTGCCTCTTCGGACATACGAGGCTCCCTTCCTGCAGCTTCAGGGCGCTGTGGCAAAGGGGGCAAGAGAGCACGTCGGCGCTGTCAGCAAATCGCGCGTATCTGTCGAGTACCATTGCGTCTCCTTTCGTCCAAGCAATTCTAGCGGATGAGTCTTCCCCAGCAGTGCATGGCTAATCATAGCAGGCAGAACCGCACAGTGACAAATAGCTGAGCTATTTCAAGCTGGGATTTCGGTATCCTTGATTATCAACTTTATCCGAACACCTCCCACATTCATCCGTACATGTGCGGATGAATGTGGGAACCCGATACCCTGAGGGCCGGATCGGCCGGCCCCGGGAGATCGGA
>NZ_JBQHST010000049.1:0-4913 GCF_052066095.1 Collinsella sp. HCP28S3_B9 | reverse complement strand
TTCTTGACGAACTCGAGGTTGTCCTCGATGGAGTCCAGCTTCTCGCGGACGATCTGCGGCATGTGCTTCCCGCGGATGCCGGCCTCGGCGATGTACTGGTCGGTGAACTCGTCGCGGGCGCCGGGGACCTGGTCGAACACCTCGGCGACGAGGTTCTCGAGGTAGAGCACCTCGACGCCCTGGTCCCTCAGGATCTGGGCGAAGGTGTCGTGCTCCTGCTGCGCGACCTCCAGGAACGGGACGTCGTCGAACAGGAGCCGCTCGAGCTCGTCGGGCGGCAGGTTGAGGAGCTCGTCGCCGGGACGGTGCAGGCAGACCTTCCTGAGCTTGCCGATCTCGGAAGGCACGTGCAGACCTTTCGTCATGGCCTCCTACCTTTCTTTCGGGCCTTACTGGCCAAATGTATCAGCGCCCCTCCGTATGGAGCGCTGCTTGCTGACAGCTCTAGTTATATCCAAAATCAACCCGCAATTCCACCTCGCCCCCGAACGGTCAACAAAGTACGATGAACGGTATATCGCATATGATTTCCCATGATGCACTTCAGTTTCGTAAAGCAGATTTTCCTAGGTAAACGTTATTTTTCTAGGAAATCAAGATTGGACACTCAAAGTTATCCATGATTCAAAATTGCATAGCGAAAACGGTTTTCTGCATATAAATGACGCTTGTCCTCGATTCGACCTAAATTCGATTATATTCAGCTTGCTATCATTCTTATTCATACATTCTCACCAGTTGAGTGAGGATATAGATCGCTTGTTCAAAGCACCGGACGTTAGTGCTTCGGATCGTCAGCGTAATAAGTAGGTAAAGATACCGTTCGCGCGATACGTCCGCGCCATAGGTCGACTAAATTGAGACAATAAGAAATAGTGTTAGGCTACCGTCCCCTGTAGGGACTGAACGGACAGATGCATATGCCGAGCAAAATCGAAAAGAAGCAGAACGCCGCCAAGCTGCGCAAGAAACCGCGCGATTTCTCGTATACGCAAAATCGAGAGCTTAGCTGGCTGCGCTTTGATAACCGCGTACTCGACGAAGCCTTCGATGAGTCTGTGCCACTGTTCGAGCGCCTTAAGTTCGTCTCGATCTTCGAGTCAAACCTCGACGAGTTTCTCATGGTGCGCGTGGGCGGCTTGTCCGATCTGGCAGAGCTCAAAAAACAGCCCGTCGACAACAAGAGCAATATGACCGCCTCCGAACAGGTCGATGCTGTCATGGCAGAGCTGCCCGGGCTCCTTACCCGCTGGGAGTCGATCTTTAAGAGCATCGAGGACAAGCTCGACGCTTTGGGCGTTCACCGCGCCCGCATCGATTCGCTTACGCCTGAGGAACATACCTTTGTAACCCGCTACTTCCAGGCCTACATATCACCGGTCATCTCGCCGCTGGTCATCGATCCGCGCCATCCCTTCCCCAACCTGCGCAACGGCGCGCTCTATCTGGCTTGTGGCCTGGACGGCATCACCGACGAGGAGAGCCTGCTGGGCCTTATCGAGATTCCCGCCTCGATGAACCGCGTGGTCGAAATCCCCTCGCCCACCGGCACCTACTCCTACATTCTGCTCGAGGACGTCATCCTCGCCTGCCTGGACAGCTGCTTCGGCTCCTATAAGCCGCTCGACCGCGCGCTCATCCGCGTCACCCGCAACGCCGACATCGATCCGGACGGCGAGGGCGTCGAGGAGGAAGAGGATTACCGCCAGCACATGAAGCGCATCCTCAAGAAGCGCCTGCGCCTGCAGCCGGTGGTGCTCGCCGTATCGGGCTCGCTCGAAAAGGCAACGCTCAAGACCATCCGCAAAGCGCTCGAGCTTTCGCGCCGCTCGGTTTTTACCTGCGATATCCCGCTCAACCTGGGCTATGTCTTTGGCATCGAGGGCAAAATACCCGAGCATCTACGCAACGAGTTGCTCTTTACGCCGTTTAGGCCGCAGCCCAACCCCACCATCGATATGACCCGCTCCATCCGCGATCAGGTGCTGCAGCACGACAAGCTGCTCTTTTACCCTTACGAGACCATGAATCCGTTCTTGGACCTGGTGCACGAAGCAGCCTACGACCCCAAGTGCATCTCGCTTCGCATCACGCTCTACCGCGTGGCCAAACAAAGCCGCCTGTGCGAGTCGCTCATCGATGCTGCCGAAAACGGCAAAGAGGTTACAGTGCTCATGGAGCTCCGCGCCCGCTTTGACGAGCAAAACAACATCGAATGGGCCGAGCGGCTGGAAGAGGCCGGCTGCACCGTTATCTACGGCTCCGAGGGCTTTAAATGCCATTCCAAGATCTGCCAGCTCACCTATCGCGAGGGCATGGCGCTTACCCGTCTGACGCTTTTGGGTACCGGCAACTTTAACGAGAAGACGGCCAAGCTCTACAGCGACTTTATGCTCATGACCGCGCATCCCGGCATCGGCGAGGACGCTAACCTGTTCTTCCGCAACCTGTCGCTGGGCAACCTGCGCGGCGACTACCGCTTCCTGGGCGTGGCGCCCGTGGGCCTCAAGCCGCTCATCATGCGCGGCCTGGACCGCGAGATTCAGCGTGCCCTTGTCGGCGAGCCCGCCCGCGTGTTCTTTAAGCTCAACTCGCTTACCGACCGCGAGGTCATCGACAAGATCGCCGAGGCATCGTGTGCCGGTGTGCGCGTGGACATGATCATCCGCGGTATCTCGTGCCTCAAGCCCGGTGTTCCGGGCAAGACCGAGAACGTGCACGTGCGCTCCATCGTCGGACGCTTTTTGGAGCATGCGCGCGTCTATGCCTTTGGCGTGGACTCGGATATGATCTACCTGAGCTCGGCAGACATGATGACGCGCAACACCGAGCACCGCGTGGAGATCGCCTTCCCCGTGCTCGACCCCACCTGCCGCGCCCAGGTGCACGAGTACATGGTCATGCAGCTGCGCGACAACGTGAAGGCACGCAGTCTGACGAGTGACGGCACCTGGATTCCCGTGGAGCGCAAAGAAGGCGAGAAGCCCTTCAACTCGCAGGAAGCTCTGCTGGAGCGTGCCTATCGCAACGCCGGGGCCGTCGCCAAGGCAGAACCTACGCTCGCATCCAAGCCTGAGCTCGAACCGCAGCCGGCCGCACCCGAGGTCCAGAAGGTTCAGGCAACCGTCATAGAGCCTGAGCCCGAGCCTGCTCCTCGGCCCCAACCGCAGACGGCCAACCCCGCGTCCGAGAAGGGCGCCCGCCGCGAGAAGCCCGCTGGCAAGACCAAGACCATCGAGCGCCATCGCCCCGGTCGCGTGCGCATGGGACTGGGCCTGATCGGCCTAGGCCTTAAGACGCTCATTACCGGCAAGACGAAATAGACGTTTGTAGAAGCGCCCCGTATTTGAGGAATACCCCAGATACGGGGCGCTTTTCACTGCTACCATGGTTGCGAACAATACCGCGAATGACAGGCAGGAACATGAAGCTCACCATAGAATCGATGACCTACGGCGCCGACGGACTGGCGCACGCCGACAACGGCAAGGCCGTCTTTGTGCAGGGCGCCGTGGCAGGCGACACCGTCGAGGCCGAGATCGTGCAGGACGGCAAGTCGTTTATGCGCGCCCGCACGACCGAGATTCTGGAGCCGGGCCCCGATCGCATTCAGCCCCCCTGCCCCTTCGTGGGCGTCTGCGGCGGATGTTCGTGGGGCAATCTCTCGCGCACCGCGCAGCTTGCCGCCAAAGAGCAAAACCTGCGCTCCACGCTCGAGCGCATTGGCAAGTTCACCCCCGAGCAGGTCAACGATCTTGTCCAGCCCATCCGCCACACCAAGGACGAATGGGGCTACCGCAACAAGATTGAGCTGGAGCCCACCCTCGTTAACGGCCGCGTTCGCCTTGGCATGCACGGCGTCGATCCCAGCAAGATCGTGACCGTAGATTCGTGCCCGCTGTTCGATAAGCGTTTTCCCAAGGCGCTCAAATCGGTCGTCGGCGCGCTCAACTATCTGAGCGGCAGTCACGATCTGGGTCTGGAGCGCGTGGGCATTCGCGCTTCGCGTCGCACCAAGGCACTCGAGGTCGCACTTTGGACGCCCACGGGCTCCTTCCCGCGCTCGCAGGTCTCGCGCGTGTTGGCAGACGCCGCTCGCCCCACGAGCGTAGTGCGCGTCATGAGCAAGGGCGAGAAGAAGGCCCGCCGCGTCTCCAAGGTGGAGATGCTCGCCGGCGAGGGCTCCTGGACCGAGAACATCGCCGACGGCCAGATGCGCCTTTCGGCCCCATCGTTTTTCCAGGTCAACACCAAGGGCGCCGAGATTTTGATCGAGCTTGTCATGGAGGCGCTCGACCCGCAAGAAGACGAGCTTGCCATGGACCTGTACTGCGGCGCCGGCACCTTTACCCTGCCGCTCGCCCGCCGCTGTGATTTTGTTGCCGCCGTCGAGGCCTACGGCCCGGCCGTGCGCGACCTGCGCCGCAACCTCGAGATCAACAAGCTCGATAACGTCGATGTCATCGGCGGCGATGCCGTGCGCGAGTTCCCCGACCAGGATGCCGATGTCCTGGTGGTCGACCCGCCGCGTGCAGGTCTGGCACCCGAGGCAATCGACCTCATCGCCAGCACGAGCGCCCGCGACGTGGCCTACGTGAGCTGCGATCCGGCGACTTTGGCACGCGATCTTAAGCGCTTTGTCGAGGAAGGCACCTTCTCCCCCGTCAAGATCACGCCGGTCGACCTGTTCCCGCAAACCTTCCACTGCGAAACCGTCGCCCATCTCAAGCGCAACTAGACTGTTTGCCCAAGACCACACCCGATGATTTTTCTGGGACGGGGATAAAAATAAATTTGTTCCGAATGATTATTTAAGGCTCTGTTAGACCAGGATTGACATGCCGACCTGCCGGCTAACTCGCCGTCTCCTCGTCGGGCGCCGGCGTCTTGACCCTCATCTCGAACGGCATCCC
>NZ_JBQHST010000048.1:0-5272 GCF_052066095.1 Collinsella sp. HCP28S3_B9 | reverse complement strand
CTGCCCCCATCATCGCGGTCTACGGGGTCAACGATATGGCACCGTGGGGACACATGTATGTCAATCCTGGTCTAACAGAGCCTTTTTTAATCCCCGTCCCAGAAAAATCATTATGCATAAGAAGTCATAATTATCATTTTGTAAACAATTCTATGTAATTAACGCCATAAGTCATGCTTACGGTTAGAATACCGCGAGGCCTAACTACACACCTTTAAGCCGGTCCCGAGAGACCGGGAAGGAGAACTATGGCGAACAACCATATTGCGGGCGCTGCCGCCCGCACCATCGCGCCCAGCGAACTGTGCCAGCGCATGCTGGCCAAAACCAGCAAGGGTGCTTGCGGTCCCTGCATCCTGTACCTTGAGGATGGGACCATTTTTTATGGCCGTGCATGTGGTGCCGAGGGCACCGCGACCGGCGAAGTCTGCTTCAATACCTCACTCGAGGGTTACTTTGAGGTTATGACCGACCCGAGCTATGCTGGCCAGATCGTTACCATGACCTATCCGCAGATTGGCAACTATGGCATCGACGAGACCGATGTCCAGTCCGCCTTCCCCGGCGATGACGTACGCCCTGCGAGTGCTCCCGCCATGCGCGGCATGATCGTGCGCGACATGTGTGCCACGCCTTCTAACTGGCGCTCGGCCGTCAGCGTGCCGGAGTACCTGCGCGCACACGGCATCGTCGCTATCGAGGGCGTCGACACGCGAGCCCTGGTGCGCCACCTGCGCGACAATGGCTCCAAGATGGGCATTATCTCGACCGAGGTCCTCGACATCGACGAGCTTGCCGAGCGCTTGGCCTCTGCTCCCACGCTGGTGGGGGAGAACCTGGTCAAGACCGTGAGCTGCCCTGCGCCCCATCCGTTCGCCGGAAGCGATCTGCCCGCCGAGCATGGCTTTGCGCTTGCGGCCCCCGCTCCCGCCCGCCACAACGTGGTCGCGTACGACTGCGGTGTCAAGCGTGGCATCCTGGAGGGTCTGGTCCGTGCTGGCTGCGACCTCACCGTCGTGCCGTGGGATACACCCGCGCGTCAGGTACTCGACATGAATCCCGATGGCGTCTTTTTGTCCAACGGCCCCGGCGACCCCGATGCCGTGGTAGAGACCTACGAGCAGGTGCAGCAGCTGATCGGCAAGGTGCCCGTCTTTGGCATTTGCTTAGGTCACCAGATGATCAGCTTGGCATGCGGTGCCCAGATGGAAAAGCTCAAATTCGGTCACCGTGGCGGTAACCAGCCGGTTATGAATCTGGTCAGCCGCCGCGTGGAAATTACCGCGCAAAACCATGGCTTTGGCCTGCTGTTCCCCAGCTTGGGCAAGCTTGTCCCCGAGCTTTCGGGCGGCGAGACCGAGCATGCGGCCGACGGCGATCTGCGCGTCTGGGTGCGCCGTGGTATCGCGCCCGTCGTGATGAACGAGCGCTTTGGCCGCATTCGCCTGACGCATGTGAACCTCAACGACGGCACCGCCGAGGGTATTCAGCTGCTCGACGCCCCGTGCTTCTCGGTCCAGTACCACCCCGAGGCCTCGCCCGGCCCCACCGATGCCCACTATCTCTTTACCGCCTTTACGCGACTCATGGACGGCGAGGAGAACTACCTGGACATCGATACCGCGAAGGACCGCCTGCAGGGCTGGAACTTTGCCGACGAGGGTTCCGCCACGACCGAGACCGAGGAGAACTAACATGCCTAAACGTACTGACATCAAGCGCATCCTCGTCATTGGCTCGGGTCCCATCGTCATTGGCCAGGCCTGCGAGTTCGATTACTCCGGCGCCCAGGCCTGCAAGGTGCTCAAGGAGGATGGCTTTGAGGTCATCCTGGTCAACTCCAACCCGGCGACCATCATGACCGACCCGGGCCTGGCCGACCGCACCTATGTCGAGCCCATCACCGCCGAATTTATCGAGCGCGTGATCAAGAAGGAGCGCCCGGACGCGCTGCTGCCCACGCTGGGCGGCCAGACCGGTCTGAACGCCGCCGTCGAGCTGGCAAAGGACGGCACGCTCGACCAGTACGGCGTCGAGATGATCGGCTGCGACCTTGCCGCCATCGAGCGCGGCGAGGATCGCAAGCTCTTTAACGAGGCCATGGCTGAGATCGGCCTGGAGGTCGCGCGCTCGGGCTATGCCTACAGCGTGGCCGACGCCGAGGCCATCGCCGAGCGCGTGGGATATCCCTGCGTGCTGCGCCCGAGCTTTACCCTGGGCGGCGCCGGCGGCGGCATCGCGCACACCCACGAGGAGCTCGTCTCCATCGTGAGCCAGGGCCTTGAGCTTTCGCCCGTCCACGAGGTACTGGTCGAGGAGTCCATCGAGGGTTGGAAAGAGTACGAGATGGAGGTCATGCGCGACCACGCCGGCAACGGCATCATCGTGTGCTCCATCGAGAACCTCGACCCCATGGGCGTGCATACCGGCGACTCCATCACCGTGGCGCCGGCGCAGACCCTCTCCGACCTTGAGTATCAGCGCATGCGTGTCGCCTCGCTCGCCATTCTGGAGAAGATCGGCGTCGAGACCGGTGGCTCCAACGTGCAGTTTGCCGTGAACCCGCAGACCGGTCGCCTGATCGTCATCGAGATGAACCCGCGCGTGAGCCGTTCGTCCGCACTGGCCTCCAAGGCCACGGGCTTCCCTATCGCCAAGGCCGCCGCTCGCCTGGCCGTGGGCTACACGCTCGACGAGATCGTCAACGACATCACCAAAGCCACGCCTGCCTGCTTTGAGCCCACGATCGACTACTGTGTGGTCAAGGTGCCGCGCTTTGCCTTTGAGAAGTTCAAGGGTACCGACCCCACGCTCACAACGCGCATGAAAGCCGTGGGCGAGATCATGGCGATCGGCCGCACCTTTGAGGAGGCCTTTGGTAAGGCCATGCGCTCGCTGGAGGACGGGCATCAGGGCATTTGCGCTGGTGGCAAGGAAGGTGCCGATAAGCTGAGCGACGACGAGCTCGCTCAGGCCGTGGGCACCCCGACTGAGCACCGCATCTTCTTTGTGGTCGAGGCCCTGCGTCGTGGCTGGGATGTCGCGCGCATCCATGCCATCTGCGGCATCGATTCGTGGTATCTCAACCGTATCAACGATATGGTGCAGGTCCAGGAGAGCATTCGCGGCCTGCGCGTGGAGGACATCGACGCCGACGCGATGCGCCTGCTCAAGCAGTATGGCACGAGCGATGCCGAGATTGCCGCGCTGACCGGCTCGGACGAGCGCTTTGTTCGCGCTTACCGTAAGGGTCTGGGCGTGGTTCCCAGCATGAAGACGGTCGACACCTGCGCTGCTGAGTTCTCGAGTGCCACGGAGTATCACTACAAGACCTACGAAAACATCTACCGCACGAGTCCGGTCGCCAAGAAGTGCGTTGCCCCTGACGAGACCGCGCCGGCAGATAAGCCCAAGGCGATGATTTTGGGTGCCGGCCCCAATCGTATCGGCCAGGGTATCGAGTTTGACTACTGCTGCGTGCACGCGAGCTGCGCGCTGGCGGCCCGTGGCTTCGAGACCATCATGGTCAACTGCAACCCCGAGACCGTCTCGACCGACTACGACACGTCCGATCGTCTGTACTTTGAGCCGCTCACCTACGAGGACGTCATGGACGTTATCGATGTTGAGCGCCCCGACGGCGTCGTGGTGACGCTCGGCGGCCAGACCCCGCTTAAGCTGGCGCGCATGCTCGAGGAGAGCGGCGTGAACATCATGGGTACCAAGCCCGATGCCATCGATTTTGCCGAGGACCGCGAGCGCTTTGCCGCCCTGCTCGACAAGCTGGGCATTATGTACCCGCCGGCGGGTCAGGCCACCTCGTTTGAGGAGGCCGAGGCCGTGGCCGCGCATATCGGCTACCCGCTGCTGGTTCGTCCGAGCTATGTGTTGGGCGGCCGCGGCATGATGATCGCCTACGATGCCGAGCATCTGCACGATTACATGGCCGAGGCTGCCCGCATTAGCCCCGACTACCCGGTGTACCTCGACCGCTTCCTGGAGGGCGCGATCGAGTCCGATGTCGATGCCCTGTGCGACGGCGAGGAGGTCTACATCGGCGGTATTCTGGAGCATATCGAGGAGGCCGGTATCCACTCCGGTGACTCCGCGACTTGCATTCCGCCGTTTAGCTTTAGCGAGAGTCTGCAGGCGAAGCTCCGCGAGACCACGCGCCGCATCGCGATGGCGCTGGGAGTTCGCGGCCTGGTCAATGTGCAGTATGCCATCAAGGGCGAGACTGTCTACGTGATCGAGGCCAACCCGCGTGCCAGCCGTACCGTGCCGTTTATCTCCAAGGCCACCGGCGTGCCGCTGGCCAAGTGCGCGGCGCGCATCATGGCGGGCGATTCCATCGCGAGCCTGGGCCTGCCGAGCGACGAGCGCCAGCTGGACTGCTTCTGCATGAAGGAAGCCGTTATGCCCTGGGGTCGTTTCCCGGGAGCCGACGTTATCCTGGGGCCCGAGATGAAGTCGACGGGTGAGGTCATGGGTGTCGCCAAGAGCTATCCCGAGGCATACGCCAAGACACAGCTGGCGATTGACTACAAACTGCCCGATCCGAGCGCTGGCAAGGTGTTCATTAGCGTGTGCGATCGCGACAAGCGCCATATCCTTTCGGTCGCCCGTATCCTGCGCTATCTGGGCTTTGACATCTGCTCTACCGAGGGTACGGCGCGCGTGCTGCGTGGAGGCAACGTGACGTGCGAGGTCGTGGAAAAGATTAGAGGCCCGCACGACGGCGAGCGCCCCAACATCGGTGACCTTATCGCCGATGGCAAGATCGCGGTGATCATCAATACGCCGTACGGCCCGGGCTCGCGCGGCGACGGCTATCTGTTGCGCACCGAGGCGGTGCGCCGCGGCGTGACCTGCTTGACGGCGATGTCTGCCGCCAACACCTACGTGAGTGCTATCGAAGCGGTGCGCGAGGACCAACAGGGCCACGGCAGCGCCAACGACATGGGCATGGACGTCATCGCCCTGCAGGACCTGCCGCAGTACACGGTGTAGTTGACCTGGCCGGCCGGGGCGGCAGCCGGACACTTTCTCTCGGAAACTGGGCTTCGCGAAGTTTTCCGAGAGAAAGGACCGCCTCCCGCCCCGGCCTGCGGTGACTTTGCTGCACCGTGTGCTGCCGAAGGGGCTTTGCGCGATGACTGGGGCTGAATAAAAAGTGAGTGTGGGTTCCCCCCGTCCGCCCCACGCGGGGTCCCCCCGGTATTATTGAGGCCACGGCCGGGACGGCACAACGCCGGTGGTGCGCCGGGGCGGG
>NZ_JBQHST010000047.1:0-5561 GCF_052066095.1 Collinsella sp. HCP28S3_B9 | reverse complement strand
GTCCTGCTCCTTCGGAGCCGCGGACAAGGCGCCGCACATGGTCGAGGACGTTCTGAGAGCTGAGCCCGGCCCCCGCCGGACAGTTCCACCGCTACTCGCAGAGCAGCTTGGCGATCTGGACGGCGTTGGTTGCCGCGCCCTTGCGGATTTGGTCGCCACAGCACCAGAAGGTGATGCCACGCGCGGCCTCGGGGTTCGAGATGTCGCGGCGCACGCGACCGACCCAAATCAGGTCCTGGTCGGAGGTGTCCATCGGCATGGGGAATCGGTCGTGCGCATCCTCGGCACCCAGGTCGTCGACCAGCTTGACACCCGGGGCAGAAGCCAGCGCAGCACGGGCCTCCTCAACCGTAATGTCGCGCTCAAACTCGAGCGTAATGCTCTCGGAGTGCGAGCGCAGCACAGGCACGCGCACACAAGTGCAGTTCACGCGCAGCTCGGGCAGGTGCATAATCTTGCGACCCTCGTTTTGCAACTTCATCTCCTCGGAGGTAAAGCCCTCCTCCTTGACGCCGCCAATCTGCGGAATCAGGTTGCTCGCCAACTGGGCGGCAAATGCGCGCGGCTCGGGAATCTCCTCGCCACGACCCAGGGCGGCCAGCTGGGCCTCGAGCTCGGCCATACCGGGAGCACCAGCGCCCGAAGCCGCCTGGTACGTCGAGACGATCATGCGCTTCACGCCGGCGAGCTTGTGCAGCGGCCAGGTGGGAACCAGGCCGATGATAGTTGCACAGTTAGGGTTAGCGATAAGGCCGTGATGCCACTTGATGTCGTCGGCATTGATCTCGGGCACGACGAGCGGCACCTCGGGATCCATGCGGAAGGCGTGGCTGTTGTCGACCACGACGGCGCCACGCTTGACGGCCTCGGGCAGCAGCTCCTTGGCGATATCGTCGCCGGCAGCGCCGAGTACGATGTCGCAGCCCTCAAAGGCCTCGGGGCAAGCCTCCTCAATAACAACCTGCTCGCCGCGGAACTCGACGGTCTTGCCCGCAGAGCGCGCGCTCGCCAGCAGCTTGAGCTTGCCAACCGGAAACTCCTGCTCGTTGAGGCACTCGAGCATCTGGGTGCCCACGGCCCCCGTCGCGCCCAAAATAGCAACCGTGTACTGTTTCATGCTTCCCCCTTTAAAGGTTGTGGCTTTTGCCCGCACGCCGAGCAGGCAGGATATTCTTGCCCAGTGTATACAAGAACGGGGCGGACACGAAACCCACCCCGTCGAAACGAAACCGAAACGAAACGCCCCGCGCTAGATTTTTTGGAGCATGCCTCAAAACCCACTCGTGCGCCAAAAGGTAGATTTCTAGACATATCCCAAAAATCTACCGGGATGGTCGCTATTTGTGGAGGGCGGCCAGGGCGGGTTCAATCGGTGCAGGAGCCTCCAGATCGGAGACCTTCACAATGCCGTTCTCGTCGGAGAAGGCACGGTAAATGGTCTGAATCGCCAGGTCGAAGTCCTTATCCTCGACACCGATAATGATGTTGATCTCGTCGCAGCTCTGCGAAATCATGCGCACGCTCACGCCAGCCTGGCCGAGCATGCCAAACAGGTGGCCGGAAATACCTGCGCGGCCGCGCAGGTTACGACCGACGGTCGCGATGAGCGCCAGGCCCTCGACAACCTCAATCTCGAGCGGCTCAACCTCCTGCTGGATGTCGCCCACGAGCGAGTACAGCGAATCGTGCACATCCTGCTCCTGCACCACGGCGCCAAAGCGGTCGACGCCGGTGGGCATGTGCTCGACGGAAACGTCATAGCGCTCGAAGACCGAAAGTGCACGGCGCATAAAGCCGACGCGGGGCTTGGTGCGATCGCGGGCCACGTTGATGGCGACAAAACCGCGCTTGCCGGTCACGCCGGTAATGATGGGCTCCGCCTCGCCCTCATCAGCCGTCTCGCTAATGATGGTGCCGGGGTCCTGCGGCGCATTGGTGTTCTTGATGACCAGCGGAATACCCGCCTCGCGCACGGGGAACACGGCCTCCTCGTGCAGGACGCTTGCGCCCATGTACGAAAGCTCGCGCAGCTCCTCGTAGGTAACGCGCGCAATGGGCTGAGCCTCGGGAACAATACGCGGATCGGCAGAGTAGAAGCCCGAGACGTCGGTCCAGTTCTCGTAAAGGTCGGCGTCCAGACACTTGGCCAGGATCGAGCCCGAGATATCGCCGCCGCCACGATCGAGCAGCTTAATCTGGCCCTCACGCGTCGCGCCGTAGAAACCGGGCATAACAAAGCCGCCCTGCTGACCGTACTCCTGCACCAGCTCGGAGGTGCGGTTCATGCTGAGCGTACCGTCGTGATGGAACGCCACAACCGTCGCGGCGTCCAGGAACGGCAGGCCCAGGTACTCGGCCATCAGGCGAGCGGTGAAGTACTCGCCGCGGCTCACAAGCTCCTCGGTGGAGTAGCCGCCCGAGCGGGCGCGCTCGGCAAAGGCCGCGAACTCCTCACGGATGGGATAGGTGAGCTCCAGCTCGTCAGCGATATCAAAATAGCGCTGGCCAATGTCCTCGAGCAGCTCCTCACACGACACGTGATACTTAACGTGCGCGTTAACCAGGTAGAGCAGGTCGGTCACCTTGGTGTCGCCCTTAAAGCGGCGACCGCAGGCGGAAACCACCACAAAACGGCGGGCCGGGTCGGCATCGACGATGGCCTTGATCTTCTTAAAGTGTTCGGCGTCGGCGACCGACGAGCCGCCAAACTTGGCAATCTTAATCATGGGCTGGAGGTTACCTTTCTAAAAGCCTCTGCGAACCTGTTTTGCGCGCTCTGATACCATGGTTTCACCGATTGGGACCAAGGCATCCGAGGAGCAGTGTTATATGGGAACTTATCATAGTACACGAGGACGCACTTTATCGTGCTCAAGTAAGGTGGCAATCCGCACCGGCATCGCTCCCGACGGGGGTTTGTTTGTCTCGGACGAGCTCGGCACCCAGCAGGTCGATATCAGCTCGCTTGCAGATAAATCGTACTTTGAAATCGCTCAAGATGTGTTGGGAATGTTACTGAATGATTACACGGGCGAAGAAATTTCCGCCTGTGTGAATGAGGCATATCGCGGCACGTTCGCGAGTGAAGAGGTTACGCCGCTCGTCAAACTCGACGCTGCGCCGGGCGCTGACGCCCCTCAGACCTATGTGATGGAGCTCTTTGGCGGCCCCACGAGTGCCTTTAAGGACGTCGCCCTGCAGATGCTCCCCCGCCTCATGGCCCGCACTTCCGCCAAGGACGGCGGCGCCGAGCGCATCATGATCGTCACCGCCACGTCGGGCGACACCGGCAAGGCCGCACTCGCCGGTTTTGCCGACGCTCCGGGCACGGGTATCACCGTCTTTTATCCCGAAGGCAAGGTCAGCCGCGTGCAGAATCTGCAGATGTCCACACAGGAAGGCGATAACGTCGCCGTCTGCGGCATTCGCGGCAACTTCGACGATGCCCAGAGTGCCGTCAAGCGCATCTTTGCCGATAAGGAGCTTGCCGAGCGCTTGGAGGCCGCCGGAACGGTGCTTTCGAGTGCCAACTCCATCAACGTCGGCCGTCTGGTGCCGCAAGTCGTCTACTACTTTGCCGCCTATGCGCAGCTGTTGCGCGCCGGCGCCATCGAGGCCGGCGACGCCGTGGAGTTCTGCGTACCGACCGGCAACTTTGGCGATATCCTGGCCGGCTACTATGCCAAGCGCATGGGTTTGCCCGTCGCCAAGCTCATTGTCGCGAGCGACAAGAACAACGTGCTGGCTGACTTCCTGACCACCGGCGTCTACGACCGCAACCGTCCGTTCTTCACGACCATCTCGCCGTCGATGGACATCCTCATCAGCTCCAACCTGGAACGCATGCTCTACTTCCTGTCCGATGGCGACTGCGGGCTTGTTGCCGGCCTTATGGAGCAGCTGGCAAAGACTGGTCACTATGAGGTTCCCGCCGACCTGCTGGCAAAGATTCAGAGCGTCTTTGGCTGCGGCTGGGCCAGCGAGGACGAGGTGCGCGCTGCCATCAAGAGCTGCTGGGATGCGAACGGCTACGTGATCGACCCGCACACCGCTTGCGGCTATCACGTCTTTGAAAAGGTCGCTCCCGCCGAGGGCGCCAAGGCCCGTGTGCTGCTTTCGACCGCCAGCCCCTACAAGTTCCCGCGTGCCTGCTGCGATGCTCTGGGTCTCAACGTTCCCGAGGACGACTTTGAGGCCATGCGCGTGCTCGAGCAGGCCACCAATACGGCCGCACCGGCACAGCTCGCCGAGCTCGAGTCCAAACCCGTCCGCTTCGAAGACGTCTGTGACGTCGATGAGATGGCAAGCTACGTCGAGTCTGCAGCAAAAAAGTTGGCTACCAACTAAAACCCTTATTAAGCGCCGGCGAAAGCCGGCGCACCTTCTTTTATCAGATAACCCCCGGGATGATGACGAACGCGCACAGCGTGCCTGGCTGTTTAGTTCGTCGCGAGTTCCGCACGCAAAGGAAAGCACTTAATGTGCTTTCCGTCTTGCGCAGGACTGCCCGAGCAGCGAACTAAACAGCCAGGCACGCCAGGAGGACCCACATGATCAAGATCACCGTCCCAGCAACCAGCGCCAACTTGGGCATCGGCTACGACACCCTCGGCATGGCCGTCAGCCTCTACTCGCACTTCACCTTCGAGCGCGCTGACAAGCTCGCCATCACGGGCTGCCCCGAGGAGTTCCAAAACGAGAACAACCTGGTCTACGTCAGCTTTGTCGATGCGCTGGCCGCATGGGGCGAGCCGGCTTTTCCCGTTGCCATCGACATTCAAACCGATGTACCCGTCGCTCGCGGCCTGGGTTCCAGCTCCACTTGCGTCGTCGCTGGCATTATGGCCGCCGCCGCACTGACAGGCCACACCGTCGACCGCGCTGAGCTCGTCCGCATTGCCACCGAGGTCGAGGGCCATCCCGATAACGTCGCTCCCGCCATCCTGGGCGGCGCCGTCTGCTCCTTTACGCCGACCGATTCGCTCCCCCAGTGCCTGCGCTACGAGGTGAGCGATCGCTTGCGTTTTATTACCGTGATTCCGCCCTACGAGGTTCACACGAGCGAGGCACGCAAGGTCGTGCCGCAGGAGATTCCGCTCTCCACCGCCGTATGGCAAATGGGCCGTATCGCCGGCATGACGCGAGGCCTGGAGGCCGGCGACCTCGACCTGATTGCCGCCGCCAATGACGACCGCATCCAGGAGCCCTATCGTCGTCGCCTGATTCCCGACTACAACGCTGTGCGCGACACCTGCCTTAACGGCGGCGCCAAGACCATCTGGATCAGCGGTTCGGGCTCTACCCTTATGGCTGTGACCGACGACACCATCGTGGCAAAATTCCTGCAGGTCAAGCTGCGTGAGCAGTTCCCCAAGTGTGAGACGCACATTCTAACGTGCGACACCGAGGGCGCTCAAATCGAGTACCTGTAGCGCCCTGTCTCATTGCTCTCACCGGTCTCCTTGGGGCTTCCCCTGAAAACAATCCGCAGATCGAATTGGCCCCGCCCGCCCCCCCCACCCCCGGGCCCATAAACAAAAACAACCCACACAAATAAAAAA
>NZ_JBQHST010000046.1:0-6457 GCF_052066095.1 Collinsella sp. HCP28S3_B9 | reverse complement strand
GGGCGGCGGCCCCGATGCGCCGGGGCGTCCCGCCCCCGCTCGGGTCGACCCGGGCTCTTTACCGCATCGCAAACCCCCCCCGGCGCCGCGGGTGCGCCCCCGGGCCGCTGTCGTCGACGCGCGACGTCGTTAGAAGTTGGCGTCGTTGAGTTGTTCGCTCTCGAGGCCGTCGAGCTGTTGCTGTTCGGGCGTATCGGCGACGCTCCCGAGCAGCTCGGTGGGGTCGAAGTTCATGTCCCTACCGGCTTCGTTGCCGTTGCCAAGGTCGTTCGAGAAGATATCGACATCCATTTCCTCGGCTTCCTCGATCTGAACTTCGAGCTGGAGTTATTGGCGAGCAGCGCCGCGCCGCCGATCATGGCAGGTAGGATCGGCCACGGCGCCACTTTGCGCACCAGGCTAAACAGGGCGAAGATGCCGCTCTCGTTGTGGTTGTCGGCCTTCATGGCGATTACCACGTACTTGACCGTGCTGGTCTTGGAGGTTTGCCTCCAGTTTGGCGTGCGCCACGTGGACTCCCTTGGACATCCGGTTATCTGTCTTGGACAGATAACTTTTATGCCGTCTTTATACATACAAGAGTTGTTTGGCACATCGGGTAATTTTAGACAATAATCCCCAGCTGGGGATTATTTGTGTACGCAGGTAGCATTTCAAAACAGGGGCGCATCCGCTGTATGGCTTTGCTGCAATGTAATAACTGCGGACGCGCTCCTGCTTTGAAACTGAAGAGGGAACTTTTAGACGCGTGCTGCCTGAGCGATACCGGTCTTGGCGCCTGAGCGTTTACCGGCGAGTTCGCAAAAGATCGCGCCGCCGATGATAAGCACGGCGCCCATCAGGCGGACCGGTGTTATGACTTCGCCCAAAAGGGCGGACGAGAACACGACGGCCGAAAGCGGCTCGAGGTAGCCGACGACAGCGACGGTCTGCACGGGCAGTTTGGCGACGGCGCTAAAGTAGAGCAGACAACCGATGCCGGTGTTGACGACGCCGAGCATAGCGACGGCGCGCCAATCGATGGTTGCGGCGATGCTGGCGGACAGGAATGAGGGGGTGCCTTGGGTGACGAGCGTAAGGACCAGCGCGGTCACAAAGGCGGCGCTCACCTGGAGCGCGGAGTTCTCGAGGCCTTCGATGTGCGGCGCGCCCTTGCTGGCGATGACCATCAATGCATAACAGAAGGCCGAGGCGATTCCGCAGACGATGCCCGCAATGGGCATAGTGCCGCCTAGACCTTGCGCTGCAATGAGAAAAGCGCCGCAGGCGACTGCGATAAACCCGGCGATTTTGCCACCGGTTAGTTTTTCGCCAAAGATAAACGGCGAGAGGGCCATGACGATGATGGGGCCGCAGTAGTACAGCAGCGAAGAAACGCCGACGCCGATCGTCTGATAAGCGCGGAACAGAAAAATCCAGCTGGCGCCCAGCGCGGCTCCCGAGAGGAGGAGGGCTGCGGCTTCGCGGGGGCGAGAAGGCGCCTGCAGCTTATGGCGCTGGGTAATGGCGAGGATGGCGACAAGCGAAAGGGCTCCCAGAAAAGTGCGTAGCAGCACGATATCGGAGCTCGGGAGTGCGATGGCCGCAGCGATGATGCCGTTGGAGCCAAACAACAACAATGCTGCTAAATACGTAATCAATCCGTTGTTCATGCGCTGCCGTCCCCTCTATATCTGTGCATGCTCACTATGGGTGAACTGGCTTTAGAAGAAAAGCGAATATAATGCATGGAAAACATGACAAAAACTCATGCAAGGGTGGAGGCATGTCGTGGAAACGAATATTCAAAAGATGCAGGTGCTGCTGGAGACCGTGCGCGCTGGAAGCTTTACGCGTGCTGCCGAGCGCCTGAGCTACTCGCAATCGGGCGTGAGCCGCATGGTGGCCGATCTTGAGGCCGATTGGGGCTTTAAGGTACTCGACCGCAGTCGTGAAGGTGTTGCTCTTTCTGCCGACGGGCGGCAGGTCATGCCGGCTGTCGAGGCGCTCTGCGAGGAATTCGTTCGCTTGCAGCGACGGGTGGATGAGATGCGCGGGCTCATGCGCGGCAAAATCTGCATCGGTACGTTTTCGAGCGTGGCGACCCACGTGCTGCCGCCGGTGATTGCGCGTTTTCGTGCTGATCATCCAGACGTCGATTACGAGTTGCTGATGGGCGACTATTCAGAGATTGAACAATGGGTGGCAGAGGGTCGCTGCGATCTGGGCTTTATCCCGCGTGAGCCCCGAGAAAACGGCATGACATCGCTGCCTTTGGTGCGTGACGAGTTAATGGCGGTAGTGCCGTCAGGCTCGTTGTTTGCCACGGCGGAGGTCGTCTCTCTTGCCGACTTGGCCAACGAGCAGTTTATTCTGCTAGAACGCGGCACCGATGACGAGATTACGCCGCTGTTTCGTCGGGCGGGACTGGCAGTGCACTCAAAACTGTCGACCTGGGATGACTATGCGATTATGGCTATGGTCGAGGACGGCCTGGGTGTGAGCATTCTTCCCGCGCTCATCATGCGCCGCTGTCAGTTCGATGTTGCCGTGCGTCCGCTCGAAGGGCATCCCCATCGGCAGATCAACGCCATATATCGAACGGCCGATATTTCGCTTGCCGCCGCCCGTTTTCTCGAATACCTCTAAATGGGCGCACGTCGTTACCGCCTTGGGGTAAATCTTGAGGTTTGGGTCATGTTATTTTTGAAATTGAACTTTTAGAAATAGCACGGCGCTATACTGCTTGCTAAATTGAACCTTAGTTCAATTCGTGTTCTATAAATTGAACTTTGCCAGCAAGGAGGTTCTTGTGACCCAAGAGACGTTTAGCGATCGCCTGCGACAGGCTATGTCCGATCGCGACGTTCGCCAGTCGGACGTAATCCGCGCATCGGAGATGCTCGGCAAAAAACTCGGCAAGAGTCAGATGAGCCAATATGTGAGCGGCAAGACGATTCCGCGGCGCGATGTGGCAGAGCTACTCGCCCGCATTTTGGAGGTCGATGTTACCTGGCTGCTCGCCGGTGACGCCGATCAAGGCGAGACATCATCGACCCACAACGTTTACAAGCCCGAACCCCATCCCTCAGATCAAATTGCAAGGAGCACCACCATGCGTACTTTTTCTAAATCCACCAAACTCGAGAACGTTCTGTATGACGTGCGCGGCCCCGTTGTCGACGAGGCAGCCCGTATGGAGGACGAAGGCGAGTGCATCCTCAAGCTCAACATCGGTAATCCGGCGCCCTTTGGTTTCCGCACGCCCGATGAGGTCATTAAGGACATGCGCCAGCAGCTGCCCGACTGCGAAGGCTATTCCAACTCGCGCGGTCTGTTCTCTGCGCGCAAGGCGATCATGCAGTATTCGCAGATCAAGGGCCTGCCCAATGTTCAGATGGAACATATCTATACGGGCAACGGCGTGTCCGAGCTCATTCAGCTTTCGATGAACGCGCTGCTCGACAATGGCGACGAGATTCTGATTCCCAGCCCCGATTATCCGCTGTGGACGGCGTGCGCAACTCTTGCCGGTGGACATCCCGTGCACTATCTGTGTGATGAGCAGGCCGATTGGTATCCCGATCTGCAGGATATGGAGTCCAAGATCACGAGCGCGACCAAGGCCCTCGTCATCATCAACCCCAACAACCCCACGGGCTCTGTCTATCCGCGCGAGGTGCTCGAGGGCATCGTTGAGATCGCGCGCAGGCACCAGCTCATGATTTTTGCCGACGAGATCTATGACCGCCTGTGCATGGACGGCTACGAGCACGTCTCCATTGCATCGCTCGCCCCCGACCTGCCCTGCATTACGTTTAGCGGCCTGTCCAAGTCGCATATGATCGCGGGCTATCGCATTGGCTGGATGGTGCTTTCGGGCAACCAGCGCTGCATGAGCGACTTCATCATGGGCATCAACATGCTCTCCAACATGCGCCTGTGCTCCAACGTGCCGGCCCAGTCGATCGTCCAGACGGCGCTTGGCGGCCATCAGTCGGTTAACGACTACATCCGCCCCGGCGGTCGTGTCTACGAGCAGCGCAACTTTGTGTATGAGGCGCTCAGCAAGATCGACGGCATCTCGGTGGTCAAGCCGCGTGCGGCGTTTTATATCTTCCCCAAAATGGATGTTAAAAAGTTCAACATCACCGATGACGAGCAGTTTGCCCTCGACCTGCTGCACGAGAAGAAGATCCTCATCACGCGTGGCGGCGGCTTCAACTGGGCTGAGCCCGATCACTTCCGCATCGTGTACCTGCCGCGCATGGAAGTGCTCAAAGAGTCGCTCGAAGACCTCGCCGATTTCTTTGATCACTACCGTCAAGCGTAGGGGATTAGGTATCTGCCGCCGCAAGAATCGAGGCGTCGCAGGATAGACATACGACAGCGAGCGAGCCGCATTCACGCGAAGGTGACGTGAAATGAGAGGGCGCTGACCTTCTGGTCGCGCCCTCGAAATTGAACGTCAGATTGGCGTGAATGCGGCTCGCGCAGCGTCAAGTGGTCCGCCGTTCGGTAGAACGGCGGAACTTATATAAATGCGGCTCGCTCGCTGTCGTGTGCTCAGCCTGCGTCGTTACCATGATCCAAAGGGGACGGAGGAAAACAGATCATTTTCCTTGACTCGCGGAACTATATAACGACGCCGTTGCAGTGGTCGATTTCGTGCTGGATGATCTCGGCGGTGTAGCCCGAGAAGTTTTTGATGCGGTGGACGAAGTTCTCGTCCAAATACTCCACCTTAATGCGACGATAGCGGGTACAGGGACGCTCGCCGATCAGCGAGAGGCATCCTTCGCTGGTCTGATAGGCATTGACCTGCTCAAGAATTTGAGGGTTGTACATCAGGAGCGTCCTGTTGCCGTCCTTTACGCAGATGATGCGTTTGCGCACGCCGATCATGTTGGCGGCGAGCCCCACGCATTCGTGCTCATGCTCGTGGAGCGTATCCAGGAGGTCCTGCCCGATCACGGCATCGTCGGGCCCTGCGTCTTCGGAAGGCAGGCGCAAAAAGAACTCGGATTTCATGATGGGCTTAATCATGGCGGGCTCCTTAAGGTGGACACGTTTGGTTCAGGCCATGATACCGCGACATGTCGCATTAATGTGTGCACATAGATTCTGCAGCTAGATTGGATGGCGACACCATAAACTAATGGACGTTTTGCCGAGAGGCATGAATGTTTAAAGCGCAAAGAGTGCGCGACGGGCCCCGCGAATGGGGCGATGATGCCCGAGAGGGCCAAGAAGGAGTCTCATGTCCGAGAACGAAGAGATCATGAACGAGACCGAGAACGAGACCATGGCTGCCGAGGTCGAGGCAGTCGAGACCGTGGAGACCGAAGCTACCGAGGTTGAGGCTGCTGACGAGGTTTCCGCCGAGGAGGAGGCCGAGGTTGTCGAGGCCGCCGTTGATTACGATGACGAAGAGCTGATGGACAAGATGCAGAAGGCCGCCCGCCTGCTGCGTAGCCGTCGCTTTGCTATTTCCAAGGAGGAAGAGGCTAAGGCCGAGCGTATGGCGAACATCGAGCGCGCCATCAAGCTCCTTGACCTCAAGCCCAAGATGGAGCAGAAGGAAATGTCCGATCTGCTGGGCATGCGTCTTCGTGAGCTCGATGGCCTGATGGCCGAGGCCGAGGCTGCCGATCTGGTCGGCCGCATCGACAACGCCGAGGGCGATATGCGCAAGATCGTCGTCTTCGCTGCCGAGGATGCCGCTGAGGGCCTGGTCGAGCTTGCCAACAAGAAGGAGAAGCTCCTGCCCGAGCTTTCTTACGAGGAGGCCACCGAGCTGATGGCCGCGCTCGATAAGGTTATCGCTCCGCTCGTCGCCATGGGTCTGGACGAGGATCGCGGTCCTCGCGGCGGCCGTGACGACCGCGGTGGCCGTGGCGGCGATCGTGGCGGTCGCGGCGGCTTTGGCGACCGCGGTGGCCGTGGCGGCGACCGTGGTGGCCGCGGTGGCCGTGGCGGCTTTGGTGACCGTGGCGGCGATCGTGGCGGTCGCGGCGGCTTTGGCGGCAACCGTGGTGGCTATGGCGACCGCGGTGGCAACCGTGGCGGCTTCGGCGGCAACCGTGGCGGCGACCGCAGCGGTCGAGGCGGCGACCGTGGCGGCCGCAACGGCGGTGGCTTCCGCGGCAACCGCTTTTAGTTACGGCGTTTTACCAAACGCCGTAACGGGCCGACGCTGCAAGCCCGCCAGAGCGGCAATCTGCCTTTCAACTTCGGCGGCATGACCAAAAGGTCAATGCCGCCTTGTTTCAAGGCACCTTGCTCGCTCTGGCGGGCTTTCGCTCATATGACCCAATCCGCTGTCAAGAGCCACAATGGCCCCGCCGACCGCTTGCAATCGGTCGGCGGGGCCTGCCGTTGAACCCGTCCCGGTCCGCCCCCGGCATGTCATCGACGCCTTCGGCTCAGTCTCATATCCGCGGATACCGTTCTGTCGGCCCGCACTCCATTCCTTCGG
>NZ_JBQHST010000045.1:0-9031 GCF_052066095.1 Collinsella sp. HCP28S3_B9 | reverse complement strand
CGGCGTAGCATGCGCTAGAATGACGGCATTCTAGGTGATTCTCGGCTCCTCGGGCAGCCTGCGGCTACCCTCGAAAACCGAGCTCTACACCAACATTCGGGACACTACCCAGAGCGCTCTGCTTTTAACGATACTCGTCCGCCAACTGTTTCCAAGCTGGTAGCGAATTGATAATCGTTTCGTAACTCACGCAATAACCCAAGCGGAACCAACCCGGCATGCCAAAGCTATCCGAAGGCACCGCGAGCAACTCGTACTTCTTTGCACGCTCGCAAAAAGCGTTTGCGTCGGGCTCGAGCGCCTTCACCCACAGATAGAAAGCGCCGTCCGGCTCAACGTAGGTGTAGCCGTACTCCGCCAATGCGTCGGTGAGCGCCGTTCGGTTGCGAGCATAGGCTTCGACATCACTCGGCTCATCGATGCAATCGATAATCACGCGCTGGAAGAGCGCCGGTGCGCACACAAAACCCAGTGTACGGGCGGCACCGGCGACGGCCGGCATAAGGCGAGCAGCCTGCGGATTGGTGTTGGGAACCAAAATCCAACCCACACGCTCACCCGGCAGCGACAGCGACTTGGAATACGAATAGCACACGACGGTGTTCTCGTAGATTGAGGGTACCCAGGGCACCTCGGCACCGTACACGATCTCGCGGTACGGCTCATCCGAGATGAGCATAATCGGATTCTCGGGATCACGCTTGGCATTGACCTCGCGCAGAACATTGGCCAGTCGCGTCAGCGTGTCGCGCGTATATACGGCACCGGTCGGGTTGTTGGGCGAGTCGATAATGACGGCCGCCGTCTTATCAGTAATCGCCTTGAGCACGTTGCCCACACTCAACTGGAACGTGTCTTCATCGGCGGGTGCCTCGACACACGTACAGCCGGCCTTCTCAATCCACACGCGATACTCCGGAAAGTACGGGGCGATAACAATGACCTCGTCACCGGGATTGGTAACAGCGTTGAGCGTGCAGGTGAGCGAAGCCGCCGCACCCACGGTCATAAAGACATCTTTACCCTCATAGCTCGTGCCAAAACGACGGTTGAGCGACTCGGCCACAGCGACACGACATTGCGGCAGGCCTGGTGCGGGCGTGTATCCGTGCAGTTGGTCGCTCGGCAGCTCCAAGGCCTTTTTGATGGACTCCGCCACGGCAGCGGGCGCCGGAACACTCGGGTTGCCCAGCGAAAAATCGAATACGTTCTCCGCACCGATCTGTGCCTTGCGTTCAAGTCCATAGCTAAAGATCTCGCGGATGATAGAGCTTTCCGCGCCGCGAGCAAACATGGTTTCGTTGATCATCTGTTCCCCTTTCGCATAGGCGGTATTGTACGCTTTAGTCAAGCAAAGTACCGCAGCAATGTTAATTGGGAACAGACTTAAATGCGTGAAAACGCTCATTTAAGCCTGTCCCCAATCAACAGATGGCCCCATATCGCTCAAAAGAAAAAGCCTCCGCAGGTTTAGCGGGGTGTTCGTAAGACAGTTAAATAGGCAAAAGGCGTGACGAAAGTGATCACGCCTTTTTTCATGTAAGGATAGCCGCATAGCGGCGCAAGGGATGGATCCCCTTGTACGGAACGCAGTGACGCACCCCAGATATTCAGGGGGCCGAGCTGTTCGGTCTCGCAGAGCGCACATACGGGTTTAACCCGTATAGAAGTGCGCCCTTAGTATCAGTTCGACAAATCTTAATTTGACTTACTTCTTCACTCTTTTTGATAAATGAAGTTCATTATCATCTACATATCCAAGTTTATTATATACAGTTTGTGCAACAAGATTTTCTTGTCCTGTTAGAAGTTCATATTTGTCAAGTGGATAATTCTTACTGCAATAAGCCTCTGCAAAAGTAATCATCTCACTCGCTAAGCCTCTTTTTCTGTATGCTGGTTTAACATACACTTCTGTAATTTCAGGCATATATTCATCATAGCAGAACGATTTTTTAAGCTGAACACAAACAAATCCAACTAACATATCATCTTCATCAGCAACGATAACAACTTCCTGTTTATTATTCATAAGGGAATTTCTAATATTGTCTATGCTTGTATCGCCCTCACCATTAAATTCGTTGTTTAAGATGTTTAATTGCTCCGCATCATTTACAGTTGCTATTCTTACCATTACAACCTCCATAAATTATTATCTATTCGACCTATTCAAGTTTATCGGTCTGTTTAATCACATCATACGGCTTCAATTTATACAAGAACAGTCCCGGCAGACATTACTGCCGGGACTGAAACTGTTTTACGAATGCTCCCGATTCCCCGCGGAGGCTCTCACGACAAAGATTACTCGTCGGCCTCGGTGTCGCCATCGGCCTTTTTTGTGTCAGCAGCCTCGACATCGTCAGCGCTATCGGATGCGACTTCGGCATCCTCCTGCATGGCCGCCTGCGCAAAAGCTGCGGCATCAGCCGCCAGCTCCTCCTCGCTCATACGAGGCGCGCGCTTTTTGGTCGGCACGCCGGCCGCCTTGGCATTGCGCTCCTCCTTGGCTGCCAGAATGTCGCCCTCGCGCTCAAGGTAGGCATCCCAGTCGTTGTCGAGCAGGGCGTTCACGGCGTCGCCTTCGACGGTCTCGCGCTCAAGCAGCACCTTCGCCATCAGATTGAGCTGATCGCGACGGGCATCCAAAATCTCAACAGCATGGCGATGGGCCTCACGCATGATACGCTGAACCTCGATATCGATGCGGCGCGCCGTCTCCTCGGAGTAATCCTGGTGATCGGCATAATCGCGACCAAGAAACACCTGATGCTGCGCCTCGCCAAACACTTGCGTGCCCAGCTCCTCGCTCATGCCCAAACGCGTAACCATCTCGCGCGCCATCTTGGTCGCGCGCTCCAGATCGTTGCTCGCGCCCGATGTAATGTCATCGCACATGAGCTCCTCGGCAACGCGACCGCCCAAGAACACGGCAAGCTCGTCGAGCATCTCGTTCTTGGTCTTGAGGAAGTGATCCTCCTGCGGAAGCTGCAGCGTATAGCCCAAAGCCTGACCGCGGCTGACAATCGAAATCTTGTGGACCGGATCGGAGTGCTCCAGGATGTGACCCACCAGAGCATGACCGCTCTCGTGGTAGGCAATCGTGGTGCGCTCGGCTTCGGTCATCGCGCGCCCCTTGCGCTGCGGTCCTGCAATCACGCGCTCCATCGATTCTTCGACCTCGTCCATCGAGATCACGGAGCGATGACGGCGAGCGGCAAGCAGTGCGGACTCGTTGAGCAGGTTTGCCAGATCGGCACCGGTAAAGCCAACGGTCATCTGGGCGAGCTTCTCAAACTTAACGTCCTCATCCATTGGCTTGTTCTCGGCATGCACGCGCAAGATCTGCTCGCGCCCCTTCACATCCGGGCGGTCGACCGTAACCTGGCGGTCAAAACGACCGGGGCGCAGCAATGCCGGATCCAGAATATCGGGGCGGTTGGTCGCGGCGATCAGGATGACCGATTCGCTTTCCTCAAAACCGTCCATTTCGACCAGCAGCTGGTTGAGCGTCTGCTCGCGCTCGTCGTGACCGCCGCCCAGACCGGCTCCGCGCTGACGTCCCACGGCATCGATCTCGTCAATGAAGATGATCGACGGAGCCTGAGACTTGGCCTCCTTAAAGAGGTCGCGCACGCGGCTGGCGCCGACGCCCACGAACATCTCGACAAAGTCAGAGCCCGAGATGCTAAAGAACGGGACACCGGCCTCTCCGGCAACGGCCTTGGCCAGTAACGTCTTACCGGTACCCGGAGGGCCCACCAGCAAAACGCCGCGCGGGATCTTGGCACCCAGCTTGCGATAACGGTCCGGATCGCTCAAGAAATCGCGAATCTCTTCGAGCTCCTCAACAGCCTCGTCCACGCCGGCAACGTCTTCGAACTTGACCTTGGGACGCGTAGCCTCGTTGGTCTTGGCGTTGGTCTTGCCAAACTGCATGTTCCTATTATTGGCGCCCATCATCTGGCGCATAAAGTAGAACATGATGGCGATCAGGGCAATCGTCGGCAGTACGCTCATCGCCAAGTCGCCCCAAAAATCGGGGTCGTTGGTGTTGACGATGTACTTAGTGTCGGGATGCTCCGCCATGAGCTCGGCAAGCGAATCGGAGCCGACATAGGTCGAGGAAAAGCTCTTGAGCTCACTCGTGTCGCCCTTGTCCTTTTTCGCCTTCCAGTAATGACCCGTCACGCTTCCGTCCTGAACCGTATAGGTCAGATCTTCGACGCGATCCTGCTTGATAGCGCTCACCATCTCGCTCGTCGCGAGCTTAACGGTATTGCTGGAGCTGGCAAAGCCGGAGCCCATATTAAAGAAGGCGTAGCCCAGAAGTGCGCAAGCCAAAAGAAAATACAGCCAGCCCGTACGTGTGGGTTTCTTGCCTCCGGGCATCCCCGGAATCTTAGGGTCCCGGGGTGTCTGGGAATTGTAGTCGTTACGGTCGTCGGGCATCTTACGAATAAACCTCCGGTTTCAAAATGCCCAGATACGGAAGGTTGCGATAGCGCTCGGCATAGTCGAGGCCGTAGCCCACCACAAAGGCATCGGGGCAATGGGTTCCAACATACTTGGGCGTAATGGCCGAGATGCGGTCCTCAACGTCCTTCCACAGGAAGGCGGCGACCTCCAGAGAAGCGGGCTTGCGGCTCTCAAGGTTCTTCATCAGATACTTGAGCGTCAGGCCCGAGTCCAGAATGTCTTCAACGATCAGCACGTCACGACCGCGGATATCGATATCAAGGTCTTTGATGATACGCACGATGCCCGAGGACTTCACACCGTCGCCATAGCTCGAAACGGCCATGAAATCGATATTGGTCGGCAGCTCGATCTTGCGCATCAGGTCGCCCATAAAGACCACGGCGCCGCGCAAGACCGCAATCAGCACCAAATCCTTACCCGCGTAGTCGCGCGTAATCTCCTCGCCCAGGCGAGAGACGATACCGTCGATATCCTCCTGTGTAAACAGAACCTTCTCGATATCCGGATGTTGAGAAGCCATGACAACCCTTTCTTGTGCTTAATCGCCCACACACCGCCGTATGGACGCGAACTACACATTCTAGCAGCGCACGGGGTATATTTTCCAGCCCGTGCACCATCAGCGCGGGAATACCGTCAACGCCGCACAGAAAAACTGGTGCGAGGGGCTAATCCGCGTCAACCACGCGAAGCAGATAGGCCACACGCGTCGACGCCGTGCACTTAAAGCGTTCGTCCGCGCGAACTCCGGCGACCCACACCACGACACCCCCCGGTGCCGTCCTTACCATGGGCACGCCGGTGCGCTCGGAAACGGGAATACGAGCCTCGCACAACAAGTCGGATACCTTCTTGCTTCGGCCACTCATGCCTAACGGGCACATCACGTCTCCCGGTGCGGGACCGTCCACCCACAGGCGCGCCAATCGCGCCTCGGCAGGAACCTCGCCGCGCGAGCCCGCCAAGATCCGCTCGCTATCGCTGTTGGCAAAACCCAGGGCAGCCGCGTCCACCAAAGCTGCCACTTCCCCAGCAGCCGCAAACTCACGGGCGCGGCGCACGATATCGCATCCCGGCTCAACGGCTATCGCTTCTGTGACCAGCATACGTCCCCCGCCCAACGACATACGGCCGGGTATGGTAATCCAGTCCGCAACCAAGCCCTCACGAGCCGCCGGCGCCTTAAACGCCAGCATGCCAAACTCAACACGTGCGTCAATCCCCGCCGGAAGCGTAACCGAACCCGCACCCTCGGCAACACAGGAGAGGACTCGCTCCACATGGCGCATCTCTGGGCGAGCGTCCGGATCGATGCGTTTAATCGCCAGTCGCACGATGCGCCGCGCGATTACCACCTCGGCCGCAGCAAGGCGTCTGGCATCAAGCACCAGCGCGCCCGCTGCCTCTTTGCGCAGGCAGCTTCGAAACGCCTGTGCCGACAACTGGGATAGAAACGCATCCTCATCACCCAAGATCTCACAGGCGGCGCCAATCGTCTTGCACACGCTCGCATTACGCTGCGCCAGCACTGGCATTACCCGGTGGCGAACGTAGTTTCGCAGATACGAGATATCTTCGTTGGTCTCGTCCTCGCGCCACGGCTGACCATGCACCTGCAGATAGCCCACAAGCTCGCCATGAGTTAGGTCGAGCAAGGGGCGTACCACAATATTCCTTCGGCGGGGAATGCTCGAGAGCCCAGCAGGGCCCGACCCCTTAATGGCGTTCATCAAAAATGTTTCCGCGCGGTCTGAAGAGGTATGGGCAGTACAGATGCGCGCCGCCGTTCTCGGCGCCCCCATCTTGGCACAAAGCTCGCGAACATACCTTCGCGCCGCGGCATAACGCACCTCGCGCGCAGCCGCCTCGATATTGCCCGACTCCCCATCAAAATGGGCGTGCTCCACGCACAGCGGCAAGCCATATTGTGCGCAGAGCTCGCGCACAAAGGCCTCGTCGCCGTCGGACGCCTTGCCTCGCAGGTGATGGTTTACATGAAGCACATGTAGGCGCTCGCGAGCAATGGGGGCAACGCCGCGTCCATCTTGGATATCCAGCTTTGATGTGCACGCCATAAGAAGCAGTGCCGTCGAGTCCGCACCGCCTGATACCATGAGCACCACAGGAGCAGCCTGCTGCCTCGTCCGGGTCTCATCGACTGCCCCGGGTACGGCATGGTGTCCGTAATGCTGTGATACCGTTGGCATTCGCTTCCTCCTCTATTCGTCAGCACTCATTGTATCCTTTGGAATCTTATGTCTCGCCTGCACCTTCATATCCTCGGCAGCGGCTCTAAAGGCAACTGCGCACTCATCGAGGGCCCGCAGGGGCTCATCATGGTCGATGACGGACTGTCCCGCCGCGAAACGCTCAAACGCATGGCTGAGCTCGGCCTTTCGGCAGACGACGTGTCCGCCCTTGTTGTCACCCATGAGCACGGCGACCACATTAAGGGGCTTGAGGTGTGGTGCAAACATTGGAACGGACCGGTCTTTTCCAGCAGAGGCACGCTCGCATCAAAGGAAGGCCTTGCACATCTGTCTGTTGAGGAATTCGACCCAGGTGACGCCCTCTCTATTGCCGGGGTCCACATTCAAACGTATTCGACATCGCACGACGTCGTTAATCCTGTCGGCTACCGTTTTGATACCCAGGGTGATTCGGTTGGCTTTGCCACCGACACCGGCGAGTTGTCGAAGCATGCCATCGATACGCTCAGGGACTGTCGCGTTCTCGCGCTCGAAAGCAACCACGATGTAGCCATGCTGCGTCAAGGAGACTATCCTCGCTTTCTTCAGGAACGCATCCTGTCTGCAAAAGGGCATCTCTCCAACGATCAGGCCGCCGATGCCGCACGCGCGCTGGTAACCGATCGCACCGAGCAGCTTATCGCGATGCACATTAGCCAAGACAACAATCGCCCAAGCCTTACCGTCAAAAGCTACGCAAGCTCACTTGGGGCAACACTCGACAACGAGCTTGGTAGCACCGCCACCCGCGTTGAGGGGCCACATAAACTCACAATACGTCCCGCCGGGCAATATCGGCCCATGACCATTCAGTAGGCTGTCTCAAATATTCAGTAGGCTGTCTCAAATAGAAAAGGGGACCGGGAATCGCTTCCCAGCCCCCTTAACTCAGGCACCGATGTTAATAGCCGATAACGTTAGTCGATGAAAATCTTCGTAACGTTCTTCTTCTCGACAATCTTAGGAACCGTAACGGTAAGGATGCCGTCAGCATACTTTGCAGAAAGGCCCTCGCTCGAAGCATCCTTCAGGTACACACCGCGCGTCGCGCTGTAAGAGCAAAACTCCTTCTGCAGGTAGTTCTTGTCCTTATTCTCTTCGCTCTCCTCAACATTCACGCTAATGGAAAGACGACCCTCATTAAGCTCAACGTCGATGTCGTCCTTCGCGACGCCGGTCAAATAAGCCTTGACCTCGTAACCGTCGCCCTTGTCCTCAACATCAACGGGAAACGCCTTGGAGGCGATCGAGTTGTTTGCCAGATCGGTCATATCATCAAACAGATCGAACAACGAGCTAGCAGAGGGACGAACACCAAAAACCGAACGATAAGGAACCATGCTTGCCATGACTACCACTCCTTTAAGGGACTGCCGAGCCATCTTCTAGGTGGCAGGGACTTCTTTTGACGCTTTAATATATGCCCATCCATTTCTTATATATACATTTTGATATAAAGTTTTTTGAGTCTCTATCTATAAGCATATCTAAGTCTGTGTGACTAAGGTTTAATGAGGTCAAGGTTCTTTGAACCGTGCCTTAAATACCAAATGTGCCCTGGCTAAACAAAGCTGGGGCTTACAATGAGCGTATACACAATATTAATGACAACCTAAGGGCATCATGGACGATCAAGCCTCCGACAATTCGTATGATCAGATGCAGAACGATAAATCAACCTATCCGCAGACCATACGCTACCATCGTCCCCATATTTCCCAAGAGCCTATTGACGATACAGAGCCTGAATATGTAACTCGCAATCGTTATCAAACCCTTGAAGAATCTCAATCACGTCGCAAACACATGGGCGTCGCCCCGAGCGAATCGGCGTATCTCAAAGATGCCCCCTTATCCAAAAACAGCGCATGCAACCAGGAGCAGGCCCAAACACCCGCTAAGCAACAACGTAGAGAGCCTCGCCCTAAGCAGACCCTAACGCATTCTGCCCGCTATTTAGAGACTCCGAAGCAAGGAAAATCGATATTTATATCGTCTAACAGACGACGCAAACAGCACCGGCTCCAAATCGCGCTCTTGATCATTGCCATCGCGGCAATCGCGCTGGTCATTCGTTTTATTTTCTTCAAATAGAAAAGACAATTAAGCCGTAGGGGCTTTAAGCTTACAACGCCCAAACGAAAAAGGGGGAGGCCGCGAGGCCTCCCCCTTCTCGATTCTCGATGACGGCTCGGTGCCGTCCACCGGTCAGCGGCGCCCTGGCCTCCCACGGGCTGGCCCCGCAGTACTCTCGGCGCGATGGGGCTTAGCTTCCGGGTTCGGAACGGGACCGGGCG
>NZ_JBQHST010000044.1:0-9803 GCF_052066095.1 Collinsella sp. HCP28S3_B9 | reverse complement strand
GGCGCGGCTGCGCCTATGGCACTTCAACATCATTGTCGCAGCCCCGACCCGCGGTCACGAGCGGGGGCTCCTATCTTTTTAGTGCCCTCGGATTGGGTCATAGTGTCTGACTTCGCCAAAACATCGGCGTTGCCCTTGTTGGGATAGTCGTTGGGGACGTTCTTGTTTGACTAGTCGTTTAAGAACGTCCCCAACGACTAACTTAAAAACTATGCCGGATTACGGGGCTGAATGACGGATTGCCGACCATGCCGAAATTGGTAAAAAGAAAACCGCAGGTAGAAGGTTCGCTATGATTTGAAAATAAGGGGTGTGGTTGGCTCATTCAGGTTCAGCCCCGTAATCCGGCATAGTTTTGAAATGGCACTGAATAAGTGGCGGCAAATGAGCCGCAATGAAGCAAGCTAGCCCCTCGTTTCCGAAACCTTTCCGCAACAATTTGCCCTTCGTGCCGCTCGACTTCGCTCGCAACGTCCCCTGCGCTACACTTAGTTGCACTGTGGTGCCGTTGCGCCGCGCCCGATCCAAGGGGGACACTCATGAAGAACACTCAGCTGTTGCTGATCAACGATATGTGCGGCTACGGCAAGGTCGCGCTTTCCGCCATGCTGCCGGTGCTGTCGCACATGGGTTACCGTATCCACAATCTGCCGACGGCACTTGTGTCCGATACGCTCAACTATCCCAAGTTCTACATCCACGACACCACGGAGTACGTGCGTCAGAGTCTTGCCATCTGGGAAGAACTCGGCTTTGAGTTCGACGCCATCTCGACCGGCTTTATCGTGACCGAGGAAGAGACGCGCATCATCTCGGACTTTTGCCACCGCCGTGCGCAAAAGGGCACCAAGGTGTTCGTCGACCCCATCATGGGCGACAACGGCAAGCTCTATGCGGGCGTGCCCGAGTCCACGATTGGCCTTATGCGGCACCTGCTGGAGTGCGCAGACTACGCGGTGCCCAACTATACCGAGGCGTGCCTGCTTGCCGATAGGCCTATTGCCGAGCAAATTACGCCCGAAGAGGCCCGCGCCCTTGTGGACGCCGTGCGCGAGCTGGGTGCCAAGTCGGTGGTCATTACGAGCACCGTGGTCAATGGCACGAACGCGGTTATCGGTTACGACCATGTGGCGGGGGAGTACTTTACGATTCCCTTTGAGCTCATTCCGGTCTATTTCCCGGGCACGGGCGATACGTTCTCGGCAGTGCTCGTCGGCCGCGTTATGACAGGTTGGAGTCTGCAGCGCGCGACGTCCGATGCCATGCGTGTGGTGGCCGAGCTTATCGAGCGTAATGCCGACCAAGAGGACAAGTCGGCCGGTCTTCCCATCGAGGCCTGCTTGGATGTGATTGACCATGAGTAATGCTGGCGAGGGCGGCATCAGGCCTGCGGGTGAGAACAAGCCACTCGGCGCGCCGCGTGGCAAGCGTCCGCGTATCCGCGTGAGCTGCGTGGACCAGTTGGGGACGTGCCGCTGCCACCATGGTCACAAGCCGGGCGACGTCTTCGACTTCGACCGCGATCGCGGCAAGATGTGCGCCATGGCCTGTCACGTTGGCTTTCCCTATATCGACATTCTGCGCTATGGCGGAACTGTGCCCGGCAACGAGCCCGGCACGGCAAAGTTCTGCTGCCCCGAGGTCGATACGCTGAACGTCTGGCTTGCCGAGATCGTCGACGAGTAGTTGAGCGCAATGTGGCAAAGGGACAGTCCATTTGCCACATTCGCCGGTGGTGCCCCTTCTTTTTGCTTATAATCTCAAATCTCTGCATTTCATCCGATTTTAGGTTCTAAAAATTCTGCGTTTCATCGATAATTAAGCGTATAAAACTTTGCATTTCATTTGATGACACTGAGGTTTATCGATGAGGTCCAAGAGGCCCCCGACATCATGACGATGGCAAAGTTCCTTGTTGAGGACGGGAGGTGCCGTTGGGCGTTTTCGGGGTCAATGCTCGGGACTCAGTTCAAGGGCGTCAGGTCCTATCCCGTGGGGTATGTCCACGAGCTTAGGATGTTCCCGCTCGATTTTGAGGAGTTTTGCTGGGCAATCGGGGTGAGCGAGGGGGCTCGCCAAACGATACGTGACGCGTGTATCAGCGAGAGGCCCATTCCTGATTACATTCATGACGCGATGATGGCAAACTTCAGGACCTATACCGTTGTCGGCGGAATGCCGGAGGTCGTGCAGCGTTTCCTTGACACGCAGGGCGACCTTGCCTCTGTTCGTCAGCTACAGTCAGAGCTCAACGAACAGTACCGGTGGGATATCTCCAAGTATGCAAGCGGGCGAGCCCTGCAGGCGCAGAGCATCTACGATCAGCTCCCTATTATGCTCGAGGGCGAAAACAAGCGCTTCGTGCTCAATTCCATTGATCCCAAGGCTCACTACGAGAAGTATCAGCGAGATTTTGTATGGCTTGTCGATGCCGGCGTTGCTCTCAAAGCCGATATCGTAACCGAGCCAAAATCGCCCCTGCTCAAGACGGCACAGCCATCGCAGTTCAAGCTCTATCAATCGGATACGGGCATGTTGATGGCGCGCTACCCCGTTGGAGTCGCCCAAGCGGCGTATCTTAATAGCAAGGAGCCCAATCTGGGTGGCATATACGAAAACGTGGTGGCCCAGCAGCTGGCTGCCCAAAATCGCCAGCTTTACTACTATCAGACAAAAAAGCGCGGTGAAGTGGACTTTGTGGTCGATGGACCGGATGGGACGGCTGTTCCGATCGAGGTTAAATCGGGCTCCTATTATCACGCGCACGCAGCGCTCGGTCATGTGCTTGATACGGCTGAATATGGCGTAAGGCTCGGGATTGTTTTCTCGAGAGGCAACGTTGAGCGCAACGGAGCAGTTCTCTATTTGCCGCTATATGCGACCTGGGCCCTTTCGGATGTTTTGGGCGAGTCTTGCGCCGAGGGGATAAAGCTGGAGGTCAAGCCGGTCTAGGGCTAGTCCCTTTGCCACATTCATGAGCGTG
Organism: Collinsella sp. HCP28S3_B9; assembly: GCF_052066095.1. Lineage (NCBI taxonomy): Bacteria > Bacillati > Actinomycetota > Coriobacteriia > Coriobacteriales > Coriobacteriaceae > Collinsella > Collinsella sp. HCP28S3_B9. Next base: position 6,820 of record NZ_JBQHST010000044.1, on the reverse strand, counting down.
GGTTTTCTTCCGTTTAGAGCGCACTTGAACGCTCAAAGTGGGAGAAAACCCACGCTCATTTTTCATGTGGAAGATTATCCGCGCTTGTTTCGCGCCGAAGGCGTGGCCCGCGACCTCGCTTGCCTACAGCTGCTCGAGCATGGCCGTGCAGCCGGCGAGCACGTCGCGGTACGTGGCATCGAAATTGCCGGTGTACCAGGGATCGGCCACGTCGCCGGGGCGCTCGGTCCAATCGAGCAAGCGCGTAATCTTGCCGTCGGGGTCGTCGCCAAAGATGCGACGCAGGCCACGCGCGTTCTCGTCGTCCATATAGACAATGTGGTCCCAGTCGCCATACTCCGCGCGACGCACCTGGCGTGCGCGGTGGGCGACGACGGGAATCCCAACTTCGCGCAGCTTGGCAACGGTGCCGTGGTGTGGCGGGTTGCCGATCTCCTCGGTCGAGGTCGCGGCGGAATCGATGACAAACTCCACCTCGCGCCCAGCGCGGCGCACGAGCTCGGTAAACACCGACTCGGCCATCGTCGAGCGGCAGATGTTGCCGTGGCAGATAAACAGTACGCGTTGCATATGCGGCTTCCTTTCTAGGCGGTCGCGCAGGGCTTACAGACTGCTCTTAAGGCAGTTTGCTCCAATAAAGACCGCTGCGTACAAGGGGAGGTGGCGTAGCTCGCGCCCGTCATCGGTTTCGCTGCGGGAAAAATTGTTCTCGGACAAAATGTAGGCATATGGCGATCGGACTTTGTCCATAAACGACCCGAGGGTTCTCGCGCGCACGTTACGTGCGGACTTTACCTCGACGGGCACAATTTCCATACGGTCGGTCTGAAGTAGAAAATCGAGCTCGCCGGTCGTCTTCCAAGACGACGGCGGCACCCAATAATACGTCTGCAGACCATTGCCCGAAAATGCCTGCATGACTGAGTTTTCCGCCAGGGCGCCTCGGAAGTCGGAAGACAGCGCTATGGCGGAATCCTCTTTGAGGTCGAGCCAGAGCCTCGGGTTGATGCCGAGTTTGTAGAACATGAGGCCGGTATCGAGAAGATAGACCTTAAAGAAACTTCCATCTTCGTCGTCGAAGGGAACGAGGGGAGGCTCGATGCCTTCGGTCAGGTTGTTGACCGATATGATGCCGGCGCCTTCGAGCCAGTCGAGCGGCTCGATAAGCTTGGCGCGACGGCCTCCGCGTTCGACCTCGGAGTACTTGAATTTTTTTGTGGACGATCTCAGCAGCTGGGATGGAATGGAGCGCCAGACCTTGCGCGCCGCCACGCCGCTGATCCCGTTTTCTGGGTCGGTCATGTCGGCGGTATAGGTCTCGTCGATTTCGCGCTGCTCGACGCGCGCATCCTCGATGGATAACGTCTTGCGATATGCGTTGACGGCGGCGGGCATGCCGCCCACGATCTGGTATCGATGAAACAGGCTGAGCGCGGCTTGGTGCGCGGCGTAGGTCTCGAGCGTGCCGGCGTGGGTACGAATGGCATCGGCCATCTGCTCTTCATTGAGCGCCCAGAGAAACTCCTCGAACGACATGGGATGCATGGTCTCTTGACGAACGCCGCTGGGAAAAGGCAACTTGCGCTTGCGCGTGGCGACACCGAGTTGGCTGCCGGTCGCGCATATGCGCCAGCCCGAACCCGAGAAAAAGCGAAGCGAGTTGAGCGCCCGTTCGCAGAGCTGCACCTCGTCAAACAGGATGAAGGCGGTTTCCTTGCGAATGGGGGTGCGTTTATAGTCTGAAATCCGCGCCACGATGGTGTCAACGTCGTCGGTGGGACAGTCGAACAGCGGAGCGATCAGCTCAAGATCGGTCTGAAAGTCGAGTTTGACAAACGCATCGCCGGCGATTCGCCTGCCGATTTCCTCGGCAGCGTACGTTTTGCCTACGCGTCGCGCACCACGGATGAGGAGGGGGCGTGAGGCATCCTTTGTCGCCCATGATTCGATAACGGATTCGATTGATCTGCGCATGGGGCCGCCTTTCCAATTTCGTGTACTTCAGATACATAGTTTAGTACGATTTCGTGTACTTAAAATACATGAAATCGTAGAAAAGCGTGTATCTGAAGTACACGAAATTGCACTGCTGGAGCTTGCAGGCGGATAAACACTACTCGTATGGGACGGTTTTCACCGGTCGCTCGCCGCCCTGGGCCGTGTTCGCCCCTATGCCCGCATCGAGGGCTGCGCTGATTGATGGCGGCGTTCCCAGCGGGCGAGCTTAATCGTCACCAGCGTGAGCGCCCAGGCCACAAGCGAGAACGCGGCGCCCACTGCGCCCACGTACGCAATGCCAATGTTGCTTACCACGGCTCCGCCTACCGCGGTGCCAAACGTGATGCCGACATTAAACCCATGGGCTTAACCGAGCTTGCGAGTACCATCGACTTGGGATGGCGGCGGCGTGCCACGTCCATGAAGTGCGTGAAGCATGACACCGAGAACAGGTACATGAGCAGCGCTAAGCTCATGTGACAAAGAGGCAGTCCCTTTGTCGCAGGCTGCGCTTGCCTGTATAGTCGCAATACAGGCGAAGATGGTCTCAGGTACATCGCGGGCGACAGGGGATCCCATGGGTATGCACACGACAAAGATTGCAGTGGGCGAGGGCAAGTTTGCGCTCGTGGCCCAGCTGACGGTGACGCCGCGAGGTATGGCGGTGTACGCCTGCTCGCCGGAGTTCGCGCACCTGGGCGCCACGGCGCAGGCGCCGAGGTCGTGGCGGTCGATGCCGCGACCGGCGAGACGCTCAGCCCCGTCGACCGCATCGAGGCCCATGCCGGCGAGGGTATTCTGCATCAGGCATTTCTGACGCTTCTGGTAGAGGGCCGGGGCGAAGACGCGCGCCTGCTGCTCTGTCGCCGCAGTCCGCTCAAGCGCCTGTGGGGCGGGGTTATGGCCGATAGCTGCGCCGGCCATCCGCTTCCCGGGGAAGACGTCGCGGCCGCCACGGCGCGCCGCATTAACGAAGAGCTTGGCATTACGCGCGAGCCCGATCAGCTCGAGCACCTCGGACACGTGGTGTACCGCGAGGACCACGGCGACGGTCGCTGCGAGTGCGAATGGTGTGAGGTCTACCTTGCCCATGTTGAGCCGGGCGAGCTGCATATCAACCAAGAGGAGATCTCGGAGGTGCGCCGCGTGGCCCCGTCCGAGCTCGACGGCTACCTGCAGGGTCACCCCGAGCAGCTGGCCCCCTGGCTCCGCGAGGCCCTCAGCGATCCATCCATCCGTACGGCCCTCGCTATGTGACAAAGGAACAGTCCGTTTGTCGCATTCCATGCCTTAGAAACTTGCAAATTCTTCGAGTTTCTAAGGTAACATCTTATAAACTTGCAAAAAATGCAAGTTTATAAGATTTCATGTCTGGTCGGGCGCTAGGGAGACTCTATGGATATCGTTCGCCGAAGCCGTTATCTTGATCGACTCATTGCTTTTCAGGATACCGACCTCATCAAAATCGTGACGGGCATACGCCGTTGTGGCAAATCAACGTTATTGGACATGATGAGGGACTATCTGGCGCAACAGGGGGTGCCAGCCGAGCGTTTGCTGATCTTTAAGATGGAATCTCTAGAGTACGCGGGAATTACGGATTATCTGACGTTTTATCGTATGGTTCGGGAGCGCATCGACGGCATCGATCATCCCTACCTGTTCTTTGACGAGCTCCAGAATGTCGAAGGTTGGGAAAAGGCGGTCAACTCGCTCCGAGTGGATTTGCCGTGCGATATCTATGTCACGGGCTCCAATGCCTTTTTGCTATCGAGCGAGCTCGCAACGCTTATCTCGGGCCGATATGTCGAGGTCAAGATGCAGCCTCTCACGTTTGGCGAATATCTTGATTTTCGCTCGATTGATGCGGTCGCCGCTGAAGGGCTTGGTGAGAGGGTCGAACTTGTTTCCAAGACGGGCGATCGCCTTAATTCAAATACCGTGCTTGAGCAGTACATAACCTATGGCGGCATGCCGTTTCTGGCCCATGATGAGCCGAGACGTGAGCTGTGTCGCGACTATATCCGTAGCCTCTACCAGACGATCGTCGCGCGCGATATCCTGTCGCGTGTGACGCGTAGAGGTCGCGGAGCTATCACCAAGCGCGATGTTCTCGAGCGGCTCTGTGCGTATCTGACAGACAACATCTCCAACCAAACCTCGGTCAACAAAATCGTAGGGACGCTCAACGAATCAGCGGGCGGTAAGACCAACGCATCGACGGTGTCGGCATATATTGACGCTCTGGAAGAGACGTACCTGTTTACCAAAGTAAAAAGGTATGACATCAAGGGGCGGGAGCTTCTTAAGACAGGCGGTAAATATTACATAGCTGATACGGGAATTCGCAGCTATCTTGACGGATATAGAGGTAGCGACAGCGGAAGGATGCTCGAGAACGTTATCTACAACCAGCTTGTCTTTGAAGGATACGAAGTGTTTTGCGGCCATCTACGCGCGGGGGAAATCGACTTTGTCGCAATCGGCGAGGGATCAGACCGCAAATATATCCAGGTTACCGAACGGATCGATGCCGAGGCGACGAGGGAACGCGAGCTGCGACCGCTCAAGCTAAGCACGCTAGGAAAAATTCCTGATTCGTATGAGAAGATCCTGATTGTCAGGGATGGCGACCATCCAACGGACATCGATGGCATCAGAATCGTGGGGGCAGTCGACTTCTTGTTGAGAAATAAGATTGCCCGCGGCTAAACGTAAACAGATCCGTTTCGATGCGACAAAGGAGCAGTCCTTTTCGCATTCCGTGCGAGCCCTCGTGCCGTCTGGGGGTATAAGGCTAGCAAGTGTTTATTTGCGAGGCCTAAGGGGCGCCCCGTATGGATATCGATAACTTTGAATGGTGGTATAGCGAGGGCGAGGTTCCGGACGAGGAGTGGGACGAGCCCGCGCCGCATGACGTGTCGAGCGACGAGGACGAGAGCGGCGACGATGCCGTCGAGACGGACGCCGCTTCCGACTCGGCCGAACCCCTAACCTTTGAACAGGCCTGGGCCCAGGCTGAGGCCGACGAGGCAAAGGCCGACGCCACGGCCACACTGGGTGAGCCGGCCGACATGTCCATCTCGCCGGCAAGGACCCCACAGCCGCGTCACACTATCGACCCCGACAGCACGGCATCCTTTAGCATTCTCGACGTGCCCGCGCAGGGCGCCCAGGCGCCTGCGCCCACGCATCGCCCCGATCTGGCTCGCGAGGAAGGCGCGGGCCGGCGCTCTCCGCTCGGCCCCATCCTCATCGCCTTCATGGCCGGCGTTATCGCCTGCTCGGCAATCGGCAGCGTTTGGAGCCATGTTGAGCAGCAGCGCCAAGACGCCGCCAAGGTCGAGATCTCCGTCGAACAATCGCTTAGCCGTACGCGCTCGGTGCATGTGTCGGTCGAGGTCAAGGACGGCGCGACGTGGGATACCGCGCGCGGCGACAGCCAGATGCTCATCCATATCGTAGGCCGCACGCTCAAGGGACAAGCGATCGACGAGCACCAATACGTCAATTCCGAAGGTGACGGTATCGAGCTCAAGCCCGGCGACTACGAACTTACGGTCGATGAGCCACCTGTCGCCACCGACGGCACGCGTTTTCGTGCCTCGAAAAGAATGGTTCCCGCGAGCTTTAACTCGCGGGCGCCCGATACGGTCGACACCACCTCGCAGGGCGGGTTTGACCTTTACGTGGATACCCAGTAGGCGCTCGCCGCCCATTTCCGCTATGGCTACTCAATAATCGCCTGCCGTCCCGTCCCGCCGCCAAGAGTGGGACAATAGTCCTCGACACTATTGTTTACTTTTGGAGGAAGTAGCATGTCTACCGTCACTACCATCAGGCGCGGCGGCCTCACCGCGGCCATCGATTCCATGGGCGCCCAGCTCACGAGCCTTGCCCTCAACGGCAACGAGTATCTGTGGCAGGGCGATCCCGCTTTTTGGGGCAAGCATGCGCCCATCCTGTTCCCCATTGTGGGCTCGCTGCGCAACAACACGGCGACATCTGCGGCCGGCAGCTGCGAGATGGCGCGCCACGGCATCGCGCGTATCGTGGAGCACAAGCTGGTCGAGGTGTCGGAGGACGGTTCGTCCGTCACCTACGAGATCACCGATACGCCCGAGTCGCTCAAGGCCTTCCCGTTCCACTTTAAGCTCAACATGACCTATGCCCTGACTGGCGACGCCACTCTTACGCAGACCTTTGCCGTCACCAACACCGGCGATGTGGACCTGCCGTTTTCGGTGGGCGGCCACCCCGCATTTAACGTGCCCGTTCCCGGTGCCGAGGACGAGGCGTTCGAGGATTACGAGCTGGCGTTTACCGAGGCTTGGACTAACGAGGCGCCCATCATCACGCCCGATGGCCTTATGACGTTCGAGGGAAGCTACAAGGCTCCCGATAACTCGGACGTGCTGCCCATCACACACCGTAGCTTCGACAACGACGCCATCATGTTCACCGATACCCCGGGCTCCACGCTCACGCTGCGCAGTCGCAAGTCGGGCCACGGCGTCAAGATTGACTTTGAGGGCTTTAAATACATTGGCGTGTGGTCTGCCGCCAACGACGCCCCGTTCGTGGCGCTCGAGCCTTGGACCGGACATACCACCATGGACACCGAGGACGATGTCTTCGAGCACAAGGTCAACACCATCACCTTGGCTCCCGGCGCCACCGACAAGCGCGCCTTCGAGGTTACGCTGCTCTAGAGGTTCCGCCGTTCTAACGAACGGCGGACCGGTCGACGCTGCGGGGGGGCCCCGCCGCCCCAATTTTTTTTAAAAAATAAACCCAGCTACACAAATCACTTAAATTCGAT
>NZ_JBQHST010000043.1:0-10027 GCF_052066095.1 Collinsella sp. HCP28S3_B9 | reverse complement strand
GGGGTCGCCCTAAAAAACCTGCGTGTTCTAAATAGGCCGCGGGGGGCGGCGCGGCCGGCGGGCCATTTTGTTCCTGGTTATTTTTTGCGGGCCACCCCCCAAGGAGACCTACGCGACCTCGACAGGATAATCGCATTCGCTGATTTAATATTGCGCTCCTTCGGAGCTGCGGATAAGCGGGCCTCGTGCTGCGGAATGTTTTTAAGGGGATGCCCCCGGGTGGCCCTATGGCAACGTGGCTAGCGATGTCTATAGGGACCCACGCTTTGAAGGGGCGTCGGGCTGAAATTATGGCCCTTTATTGATAGGAGCTCTTGCTAGGCTGGAGCACTTACCAGCAACAGGCTTCGACTATGTGCTTGGTTTACGCCGCACTGGGTTCCTTGTATTCGAAGACTGGTTCTAGGAGGTCTTCGATGTTGCAGTGGAGGGCTTTTGCTATGGCTCTTACGCTTGTTACCGAAGCTTCATTGATGTTTCTCTGGCGCTGCTCGTACATTTGGATTGAGCGGAGTGACACACCCGATTCGTATGCTAGGTCTTGTTGGGTTTTCTTAAGCTTCTTTCTTGCTAACGCAAGTTTGGTTTGCCTGGACGCTTTTTTCGCCATATCGCAGACGAGGCGAGCCACTCGTTCCTCCGAGGCTTCGTGCCAGGGGTAATACAGACTGCGCAGCACATCAAATGGAACGACATGCAGCAAATCTTCGAAAGACTCTCCTAGGCGCCACTGCAGGTATGCCAGCATCCAGCCCGCCCAATATTCCGGCGTCTTCTCAAATCGATAGGTGCAGTCCGGTATAGGCCTGTTTTGATAGCCCGACCTTTCAGCGATAAGCGCGAACAGCTCAACACCCGATTTTCCCGACACAACCCATGCGTTGCCGCGTTCAAACTCGCGAGCAACCCCGCTCAGGCAAAAGAGTTCAGCAACTTCAGATCCTTCTGCTCCATAGTCATTGACGGCATAGTCGAAGCAGTCGCCGAGGTTGTTCATTGCGTCCTCAAGGTAGTAGACGGGATATGTCCTACTCGGTCCACGATCTGTTAACTCTTGGATCATTTAAATCAACCCTCCCTGCCATTAAATCCCTAATGTCGATACCTTCGGAATCGAACCCATTGACCGTATCCAAGTATTTGCGTCGAGCATTCTGCTCTCGCTCAAAACGCTTGGGATAAAACTCAGACCCCGAAGCCCGCTTCCAATCGCAGAATCTAATCATCGAAAATGCGCGCTCGCTCATAAGGGCATATTGGATACCCAAATCACCCAAGCACATGATACGTTGCAGCTGTCTGAGCGATATCATGCCGCTGACAAACTGTCTTGCAAACGAAAAATAGGAGTCGTCAGCACGATAGCCTCGAATAACGTCATAAGGAGATGTATCAATTAAGCAGTTATCAAGTAGATAGCGAAGCCCTTCACACGCCAATGGCGTCGAAACATTGAACTCTCTGTTATTCGCCAGAATTGCAAGCCAATTGAGGATTGAAAACTCCCCAGACTCCAAATCCAAGACCGAAAGGCCATCTAAATCAAGCTCATATCGATTGGCAACGCCATCAGACTCGGTCCGGCATGCCCATTCCATCGCCATTTCCTCATGTGGCGTGCAATAAAACCCGCGCCCATAGTCATTGAATTGTCTGCATTTATCCAACGACGGACGTTCGACAACAACCTCCGACCCGTGCCAAAGCTCCATATCGACCTCCAAACAAAAATATCACCCCAGTGATAGTGTACCAACAACTATCACTGGGGTGATATAGATAGATGCAAACTATTGTCTGCCAAGAGCCCCTACTAGAGGCAGGCCTCGGCAATGCGGCGCTTGAGCTCGTCGATGCCGGTGCCGGTCTGGGAGCTTGTGATGATTACGTTTTCGGCCGGGACGTTGAGTTGCTTTTTGATGGCTGCCGCTTGGCGTGCCTGCTGGGTGCGGCTAAGCTTGTCGGCCTTGGTGAGGCAGACGATAAAGTTGAACTCGTTGCCCTGCAGGTAGTCGATCATGTCATGGTCGAGCTTGCTGGGGTCATGGCGAATGTCCACCAGCGACACAACCAGGTTAAAGCTGCGCTCGGAGTCGAAGAAGTCTCCGATGAGCTCGGCCCAGCGGTCGCGCTCGGCCTTGGAACGACGGGCGAAACCGTAGCCCGGCAGATCCACAAAGTGCACGTCGTCGGCCTCGAAGAAATTGATATTGCTCGTCTTGCCCGGCGTGCTCGAAACCTTGACCAGGTTCTTGCGGCCAAAGAGCTTGTTCATGATGGACGACTTGCCCACATTGGAGCGGCCCACAAAGCTCACCTCGGGACAGGTGGACTCGGGGATCTGCGAAACCTTGCCGTAGCTGGCGACGAACTTGGCAAGCTGGTAGTTAATGGAATCGGCCATGGATACTCCTTGGTCGTAGGTTCTTACAATAGGGATGCACGATTACGCAGCGGCGATGCAGCGGACGATATCGAGTGTAATGCCGCTCGCGGTGCGGGCGTACTCGTCCAAATCGAACTCTCGCTCGCAAAACGCGTCATATGCCTCGTCACAATTATCGCTGATAGCACGCAGCACCAGACAATCGACACCGTTCTTGGCTGCAATATGGGCAATCGCAGCACCTTCCATCTCGACGCAATCGGCATGCGTCGCCTCGATGGCGGCGCTGCGCATGGCGTCGCCCGTTACAAAGCGGTCGCCTGTAGCGATAGTGCCAACCAGGAACTGTTTAGGGTCCTTCTCCGCAGCGGAATCAGAAGCGTAAGCATCGATAAACCCATGTTCGGCAAGCACGGTGGTGGCGATGTCAACCAGAGCCGGTGTCGAGGCAAACTCCTCAAGCTCCGGCGCCGACTCGGCGATGAGCGCCGTGTCGGTATCCAGATAGCGCAGGCACTTGCCAATAACCACGTCATTGATATGGAGTTTGGAGTTTAAGCCACCCGCAATGCCCGAAAACACAACGGCCTGCGGAGCATATCTGCTGATGAGATGCTGTGTTGCACCAGCGGCGTTTACGGTTCCCATGCCAGCGGTCGTGGCGACCACTGACAGACCGTTGAGCTCGCCGCTTACAACGCTCAAGCCCGCCTCTTGCGACACATGGGCACCGTTCAGTTCTTCTTTAATCTGCGCAACCTCTTTTTCGAGTGCACCGATGATTGCGATGGTAGGCATACCATCCCCCAAACCTGTGAAAACTGTTTATCCACGGTATGGTACCAGCATTTTGACTCAACCGCGCAATACGAAGCTGTTAGGCCAGCGCAGCGCGGGTATCGTAGAGCGCCTTGGCGATGGCGGCCACGGCCTCACCCGAACGGTCACTCCACGGCATCGATGACATGATGCTCATAATGTAGGTGTCGCCATCGACATCGATGAGGCCAGCATCGCACGTCGCATTGCAACCTGCCTCGCTGATCCAGCCGGCTTTGTTACGCACCGTGGCATGGTCGTCCGCAATGCCGTCACGGATAAAGGACCGGGTCGTAGAGGCCAGAAGGCCCGACAGCCATTGCGACGTCTCGCTCTCACGGATCAAATACTCGCTCATCTCGCGCCACAACTTGGCCGAGGTGCGCGGGCAGTAGGTTGGGAAATCGCTCATCGAATCGAGCGCGACCTCGTCTTCGGCGCCGAGTGCGGCAATCCAATCCTCGTAGCCATCTTGATCAAACGTTGCACGCAACGCGACAAACGAGTCGTTATCCGAGTTGACGACCGAGGTCTCGATCAGGTCGCGAACCGTCAGCCAGCCCATACTGTAGCCGCCATAGGTGCCCAGAGTATCATCGAGCGATACTTGCCCTGTCTCGACCAGTAACTCGCAGACGTAGAGTACATAGAGCGCCTTGTAGCTGCTCGCACCGTACACCTCGGCGTCCGCGTTATACGTCACGCCCTTGCCGCTCGACAGATTGTAAAACACCACGCCCACGTCGCCCAATTCCTGGGCCTGATCAAGGGTATCCTGGAGCGCGGCGAGGCTCTCATCCTCCAGGGCGGGGATCTGGTTATCAACCAGTGAGAAGGTCTGCACGGTATCGCCTGAGGGAATATCGTTAAAGTCCGCCTTCGAAAGCCTCGTCTTGAGGCTCGCTGTCGACAGGGTTTGACTTGCGGTGGCTTTAGATTTAGAGACCTTTTTGTTTTGCGTCTGTACCGTTGACGCATCTGAGTGTGCCATTCGCTCCGACGCGTAGGTTTTAGCGGTAATTCCGAGGATAATAACCGCCAACGTTAGTATCCCCATGGCGGCAATCTTCGTCACGCGGATGCGAGCGTCGGCAAGGCCACGCGAAGACGTGCCCTTCGTCTCATATCTGCTGCTATGCTGCGACACATACTCGTCCCGCGATGCGTTGTTTCGCACGTGGTCTCCTGGCTGCTCCCGTTCATATACGAGCAGCATAATACCGAGCAGGCATTTCTTTCCAAAGATATTCAGAAGCGTTTAAGGTGTCTTTAAAGAAACCACAAGCGTATTTATCCAAATGGCACGATTCTGTTGCGCATCTCACCGCAACCCATAGAGCAGTCTTTTTAGGACGGGGCTCTTTTAGCTACTTCTCCACCCTACCGGCCCCAAATGAGCTACCCCTAGCCGATGGCGTTTTTGAGTTCCGCGCGGCGCTTTTTCATGCCCGTCATGACGGCGTTGCGCAGCTCGGGCATGCGCGCGGTATCCATCTGTGGAACGCCCTCGAGCTTATAGGGAATCCCCAGCTGCTCATACTTGACGACGCCCATCGTGTGATACGGCAGCATTTCCAGGCCCACCACGTTATGCCACGGGGCAATCAGACGACCGAGTGCCTCGCACTCCTCTGCCGTGTCGGTAATGCCCGGTACTACCACGTGACGGATAACGACCTTGATCCTGCGACGCGCCAGCTCATCGCCAAACGCCAGGATGCGCGCAGGATCGCAACCGGTCAGCTTTTTATGCTCGACGGGATCGGCGTGTTTAATGTCGAGCAGCACCATATCGGTCTCGTTGAGTACGGCATCGAACTTCTCGGGATGCGCGGGGTCGAACGCATAGCCGCAACTATCCAAGCAGGTATGTACGCGACCATCGGGGTTGTTGTGCATTGCGCGGAACAGGTCGGCCAAGAACTCAGGCTGCAGGAGCGGCTCGCCGCCGGATACCGTAATACCACCGCTGCGGTAAAACTCATGGTTGCTCTGGAACTCGTCTATCAGGTGCTCGACGGTCACCATGGTGCCGCCGTTAACCGACCAGGTATCGGGGTTGTGGCAATACGCACAGCGCATGGGGCAGCCCTGAACAAACACCACAAAGCGGATGCCGGGTCCATCGACCGTTCCCATCGTCTCGATCGAATGCACGCGGCCCAGGGCAAACGCGGAGTCCTCAGGACGAGCGTCCATACCCTCGAGCTTCATCTCAGCCATTCCCGATACCTTGCCTCTCATTGGTTTTTAGATACATAAATGCCAGAGTCATTCTAGCCTATATGCTTGATGGCGAAACGGTTTAGCGGTCAATTGGATTGTCCTATTTGGCCCCATGCAAAAGCGGCGGGAAGGTTGTCGCAACCCGCCCGCCGCCGAGGCAATAGAAATCGATAGACACCAGGCGTTACGCCTTGAGCGTGAGCACCGCGCCGAAGGCGGTCGGGCCGCAATGGCTCGAGATGACGCCGCCGACCTGAGTCCAGGTAACGTCCTTAAAGCCCAGGTCGTGCGCATAGACTTCCATGTCGTCGCGCAGCTCCTCGGAAAGGCCTACCGAATACGCCAGGCTAATGTGCGAGTAGTCAATTTCGCCCTTCGCAACCATGTGGTCAATAAAGGCGCGGGCGCACTTGAGCATAGAGCCGCGGAACTTCTTGGTCGCCACGAACTTGCCGCCCGTTACCTCAATGCAGGGCTTAATCTTGAGCAGATGGGCGCCCAGGAACGCCACGTTAGACAAGCGACCGCCCGCCTTAAGGAAGGCAAGGTCGGTAGGAACAAAGCCCAGCAACACGCGGTCCATAACGGAGTTCGTAAAAGCAAAGATCTCGTCGACGGTGGCATCGGGATGAGCCTCGATGTATTTGGCGGTCTCGACGACAACAAGCGACTGGCCCACCGAGACAAAACGCGTGTCCATGGAGAACACGTAGTCGCGCCCCTCTGCCGCGATCTTCGAGGACTGATGCGAACAGGTCGTGGCCTCGGAATACGCAAGATGCAAAATGGTCGCGTTGGGCTGCTCGGCGTGAATGCGGTCGTACACGCGAGAGAAATCTGCCGGCGCGCAGCCGCTAGTCTTGGGCATCACGCCAAACTCGTTGCAGCGCGAATAGATCTCGAGCGGATCGATCGAGCCGTCCTCGACGGTCTCGTCACCAATCGTGACATGCATGGGCACACGCACAATGCCGTAGCGTTCGCAGAGCTCTGGCGTCACATCCGAACCAGATTCAACCACGATTACGTACTTGCCCATTCTTATCACGACCCATCTCGACGTTGACTTTTTAATATGTGACGCACGTCCGCCGTCCTGCTACAGAACGGTCTCCAAGCGCCAAAGAGACGCCGTCCCTTGCACAAAACAAAGGACAGCGTCTCCCTGGAAAACTCCGTTCTTAACTGAGATTTTACACGGTTTATTACTAAGTGTTACTTACTCCGCAAACGGTAGCTATACGCGATAAACGGTAGCAAGTAAGTATCCAGAACGCTCAGCCCATTAGGAGAGTTCCACCTAAAGGGTGACTACACAGGACCCCGCCGGGGCTGTTTGGGCTACCTCCCAAAACATTCCGCAGGACGCAAGAAGCCCTCGCCGCACGAAGTGCGCAGCGAGGGCTTCTTGCATGTCCGAGGACACCAATTTAATTTAGCGTGGTTCCCTAAAGTGCGATAACGCAGGAGACCCGGCAAGGCCGGGAGCACTTTGCCTCGCAAACATTCCGCAGCCGCGAAGCGGCGAGGACGTTTGAGAGGCAAAGTGCGTAGGCCTTACCGGGTCTTCGGTGGGAGTTGAGTCCCTTTAGAACTTGTTGTGGAAGGTACGCGAAATGACCTCGTCCTGCTGCTCCTTGGTGAGCGTGTGGAAGTTCACGGCATAGCCGGAAACGCGGATGGTCAGCTGCGGGTACTTCTCGGGGTGAGCCTGAGCGTCGAGCAGCGTCTCACGGTTGAAGACGTTGATGTTCAGGTGGTGGCCACCCTTCTCGGCGTAAGCGTCGAGCATGTGGACCAAGTTATCGGCCTGAGTCTCGGAAACTTCAGAAACCTTCATAATGTGTCTCCTTCAATCGATCGGCGCCGGCCGAAACCGGCGCACTAATCAGTAATCGTTATTGTTAGTATAGCACTAACAATAGTTACTCGCCCAGCTGATCAAGGTCGATATCACCAAAGAACACCTGGTCCTCCTTGCCGAGCGCGCCCGGGATGATGGAGAAGGTGTTGGAGATGCCGTCCTGGGCATCGCGGAACGGGAGCTTGGAAACCGAAGACAGCGAAGCGATGGCGCCCTGGCTATCGCGCTTGTGCATGGGGTTAGCACCCGGGGCGAACGGCTGGCCAGCCTTGCGGCCGTCGGGCGTGGAGCCGGTCTTCTTACCGTACACGACGTTGGAGGTAATGGTCAGAACCGAGGTCGTGGGCACGGAGTTGCGGTAGGTGTCGTTCATGCGGATGTACTCCATGAACTGGTGCACAACGTCGTGAGCGATCTGGTCGACGCGGTCGTCGTCGTTACCGTACTTGGGGAACTCGCCCTCGGTCTCGAAGTCGACGATGATGCCGTTCTCGTCACGGACGGGGTGAACCTTGGCGTACTTGATGGCGGACAGGGAGTCAGCCACGACGGAAAGGCCAGCGATGCCCGTAGCGAACCAGCGGTGCACGTGCTTGTCGTGCAGAGCCATCTGGATGCGCTCGTAGCAATACTTGTCGTGCATGTAGTGAATGATGTTCAGCGAGTTGACGTACACGCCAGCGAGCCACTTCATCATGTCGTTGTACTTGGCCATAACGTCATCGTAATCGAGCGTGTCGCCCTCGACGGCTCGATACTTGGGGCCGACCTGCTTCTTGGAGACCTCGTCAACACCGCCGTTGAGTGCGTACAGCAGGCACTTGGCCAGGTTGGCACGAGCGCCGAAGAACTGCATCTCCTTGCCAATGCGCATGGAGGACACGCAGCAGGCGATGCCGTAGTCGTCGCCGTGGTAAACGCGCATGAGGTCGTCGTTCTCGTACTGGACCGAGGAGCTGGCGACAGAAGTCTTGGCGCAGAACTTCTTGAAGTTCTCGGGAAGACGGGTCGACCACAGAACGGTCATGTTGGGCTCGGGGCTGGTGCCCATGTTCTCGAGCGTGTGCAGGTAGCGGAAGCTCATCTTGGTAACGAGCGTACGGCCGTCAACACCCATGCCGCCGATGGACTCGGTGACCCACTGCGGATCGCCGGTAAACAGGGCCTGGTACTCGGGGGTACGGGCAAACTTGACCATGCGGAGCTTCATGATGAAGTGATCCACGAACTCCTGGATCTGCTCCTCGGTAAAGGTACCGTTGGCAAGGTCGCGCTCAGCGTAGATGTCGATGAACGTAGAGGTACGGCCGATGGACATAGCGGCGCCGTTCTGCTCCTTGACGGCAGCGAGGTAGGCGAAGTACATCCACTGGATGGCCTCCTGCGTGTTGGTAGCAGGTTTGGAAATATCGAAACCATAGGTCTCGGCCATCATCTTGAGCTCGCCGAGGGCGCGGATCTGCTCCTGCAGCTCCTCGCGATCGCGGATGTTGTCGGCGGTCATGACCGTCGGGGTGGAAGCCTTCTGGGCCTCCTTATCCTTGATCAGGTAGTCGACGCCGTACAGGGCGACACGACGGTAGTCGCCGATGATGCGGCCGCGGCCATAGCCATCGGGCAGACCGGTGATAATGTGAGCCGAGCGGCAAGCACGCATCTCGGGGGTGTAGACATCGAAGACGCCGGCGTTGTGGGTCTTGCGCTCGAAGGTGTAGCGCTCGACGACGTTCTCGTCGATCTTGTAGCCGTGCTGGCTGGCAGCCTGGCAAGCGATGCGGATACCACCGTTGACGTGCAGAGCGCGCTTGAGCGGCTTGTCAGTCTGAAGACCGACGATGGTCTCCTTCTCGCGGTGGGCGTTATCGATGTAGCCAGCGGGGTGGCTCACGATACCCGTGACAGTCTTGGTGTCCATATCGAGGACGCCGCCCTGCTCGCGCTCCTTGAGCAGCAGGTCGAGAACCTCGCCCCACAGCTCCTTGGTACGCTCGGTCGGACCGGCGAGGAACGATTCGTCGCCCTCGTAGGGGGTGTAGTTCTTCTGGATGAAGTCTCGGACGTCAACCTCTCCCGTCCAGATGCCTTCCTTGAAGCCTTCCCATGCCTCCTGCATTGTGTAACCACGCTCCTAGTTACGTATAATGCGGCGCTCTCTCACACCGCTGCTTATTGAATTCTTGAATGTTCGGGTTGCATGACCGGCTTCATTCGCCTTCCATCGCGCGTTAGCACAGGGAAAAACGTTTGTCCACCTTGGAACTGCAACCCAAAACCCAAGATTTCACCCGTTTGAGAAGGATAACATAGCCACCCCCTTCATCAGGGCTGTTATATGTTTCTTTTTTTATACCATTAGGGCGTTTTTAACAAATCCGCAGGAAATGCGAGCGTGAACAACTACCGTTCACCGATTTGTTTGGTATTTTTCCTTGCCTTTGTACGACGTTCACTCTAGCTGTTATGTCAGCTTTAGAAGGGTAAAGTGTCCCAGAGACCCACAGAAACTGCAGGGCGGCCCCGGGATTTCCCCCGGGGCCGCCCTGTGGCGTGGCTAGTTATTTAGCTTTGATTGCCGCTTGGCATTAAGCGGCTGCGGTGACCCTGTCGGCCGCGGCCTTTTTGCTCATATGACCCAATCCGCTGTCAAGAGCCACAATGGCCCCGCCGACCGCTTGCAATCGGTCGGCGGGGCCTGCCGTTGAACCCGTCCCGGTCCGCCCCCGGCATGTCAT
>NZ_JBQHST010000042.1:0-12874 GCF_052066095.1 Collinsella sp. HCP28S3_B9 | reverse complement strand
GGCGCGGCTGCGCCTATGGCACTTCAACATCATTGTCGCAGCCCCGACCCGCGGTCACGAGCGGGGGCTCCTATCTTTTTAGTGCCCTCGGATTGGGTCATAGTGTCTGTCCGTCCTCTACTTGCGGCGTTGTCTTGCTCCGAATGCGGCCCGCTCGCTGCCGTTGCCAGAGTAGTCATTGGGGACGTTCTTAAATGACTAGTCGAAAGGGACACTCTTGCACCAAATCTGCTGACCCACATCGGGCTCGTCCTGTACTTTACCGAGATAAAGTGAACGTGCAGATTCGTAACCCATTCGCAACCGTTCTATGGCACGATATTGAACGAATGCATGCTATGCGCCCAAATTTTTTGGGCAGAGTGGGAGACAGTATGGTCAAGCTGTACGAGGACGGCATCTACCTGCGCGGCGGCAGCGAGGTTGTGCCTGCGGCCGAGGCTGCCGAGCGCGGTATTACGCAGACGCCCGAGGATGCCAAGCGCGGCACCATCGCGTATTCGATCCTCCAGGCACACAATACGTCCGGCGACCCCGAGGCGCTCAAGATTCGCTTCGATGCCATGGCGAGCCACGACATCACCTTCGTCGGCATCATCCAGACGGCGCGCGCCTCGGGCATGGAGCAGTTCCCGCTGCCCTACGTGCTCACCAACTGCCATAACTCGCTGTGCGCCGTGGGCGGCACCATCAACGAGGACGACCACGTCTTTGGCCTTTCCGCGGCTAAGAAGTACGGCGGCATCTTCGTCCCGCCGCACATCGCCGTCATCCACTCCTTTATGCGCGAGAACTTCGCCGGTTGCGGCAAGATGATCCTGGGCTCCGACTCGCACACCCGCTATGGCGCCCTGGGCACCATGGCCGTGGGCGAGGGCGGCGGCGAGCTGGCAAAGCAGCTGCTGCGCGACACCTACGACGTTGCCTATCCCGGCGTCGTCGCTATCTACCTCACGGGCGCCCCGCGTCCCGGCGTCGGCCCGCACGACGTGGCGCTCGCCATCATCCGTGCCGTCTTTGCCAAGGGCTATGTCAAGAACAAGGTCATGGAGTTTGTGGGCCCCGGCATCGCGAGCATGACGACCGATTACCGCAACGGCGTCGACGTCATGACCACCGAGACCACCTGCCTGTCGAGCATCTGGGCCACCGACGAGGACACGCACGCGTTTTTGGCCATGCACGGTCGCGGCGACGACTACCGCGAGCTCAAGCCCGCCGATGTCGCCTACTACGACGGTTGCGTCGAGGTCGATCTGTCGAGCATCAAGCCCATGATCGCGCTGCCATTCCATCCTTCCAACGGCTTTGAGATCGAGGAGCTCAACGAGAACCTCGAGGACATCCTGCATGAGGTGGAGCTCGAGGCCGCTAAGATCGGCGAGGGCAAGACGCACTTTAGCCTGATCGACAAGATCGTCGACGGCAAGCTGCACGTGCAACAGGGCGTTATCGCCGGCTGCTCGGGCGGCAACTACGACTCCGTGGTCCAGGCTGCCCGCGTGCTCAAGGGCGCCAACACCGGCTGCGGCGAGTTCTCGCTGTCGGTCTATCCCACGAGCCAGCCCGTGGCACTCGAACTTACGCGCCGTGGCTATATCTACGACCTTATGGAGGCCGGCGCGATCGTGCGCACGGCGTTCTGCGGTCCGTGCTTTGGCGCCGGCGACACGCCTGCCAACAACGGTCTGTCCATCCGCCACACCACGCGCAACTTCCCCAACCGCGAGGGTTCCAAGCCGGGCAATGGTCAGCTGAGCGCCGTGGCCCTAATGGACGCTCGCTCCATTGCGGCGACAGCTGCCAACGGCGGCGTCCTGACGCCGGCGACCGACCTGCCCGAGGAGACTTGGGACGAGGCCTGCGAGTACACCTTTGATGACGCGCCGTACAAAAAGCGCGTGTACTGGGGCTTTGGCAAGGCCGAGCCTGCCGACGAGCTGGTCGAAGGCCCCAACATCAAGCCGTGGCCCGCGATGGAGCCTCTCGGCGACGATATCCTGCTCAAGGTGTGCTCCAAGATCATGGACCCGGTCACCACGACCGACGAGCTCATTCCCTCGGGCGAGACGAGCTCCTTCCGCTCCAACCCGCTGGGCCTGGCAGAGTTTACGCTCAGCCGCCGCGATCCGGCCTACGTGGGTCGTTCCAAGGAGGTCGACGCCGTGGAGAAGCGCCGCGTTGCCGGCGAGGCGGCAGGCGATCTGGCGGCACTCGATGCCGAGCTTGCCGGCGTGTTTGAGGCGCTGGCCGGCGCCGGCGTCGTGGCCGATGCCAAGGCGACCGAGTACGGCTCCATGCTCTATGCCAAGAAGCCCGGTGACGGTTCTGCCCGCGAGCAGGCCGCGAGCTGCCAGCGCGTGATTGGCGGTCTGGCCAACATCGTCCACGAGTACGCTACCAAGCGCTATCGCTCCAATGTGATGAACTGGGGCATGGTGCCCTTCCAGATGGAGGCCGAGCCCAACTTTGAGGTGGGCGACTACGTCTTTGTGCCGGGTATCCGCGCTGCGCTCGACGGCGATCTGCAGAACATCGCCGCCTACGTGGTGCGCGCCGATGGTGCGGTCGAGCAGATTGAGCTCTACATTGCCGATATGACGGCTGAGGAGCGTGCTATCGTCAAGGCCGGCTGCCTGATCAACTACAACAAGTTCAAGGCCGCTGCCGAGTAACGCACTTAATTGTCCGCCCGGGGCTTATCCTTTCCCGCCCGCTCACGCGCTTCGCGAGGGTCGCCCGAGGGAAAGGTGTGTCCGGGGCTACCGCGACGTTCTCGTTGGGTCTTGAGGGACGCTAATAAATAGACTTGCTTGATGCCGCCTCTGTTAATGGGGCGGCTTCTTTTTTGTCGAGAACCGCCACAAAGGGGGCAGGCACCTTTGTGGCGGTTCTCGGTTTGTCTCGACATGTAACATCTTGGCCGCTAAAAGTGGGCCTGGTGTTACAGATTTAGATTTTCGATTCGGGTGTCTTCTGTTCGTCTCGATTTGTAACAGATAGAGCTCTATTTGCCGAGTAGATGTTACAGATTGAGACAAACGGGTGCCGCTGGTCATTTCATCTTGATTTGTAACATCTGGAGCCATAAACAGCTGCTAGATGTTACAGATTGAGATAGTAAGGGGACGAGACCGCAGCGGGTGAGCGTGCCTGCTCCCTATCTCTTAATCACTCAGAAAATCTTATATATAGAGACTTAGATTTGTGTATAAGATTGTACAAAGCTGGCAACAATACTTCTCGGACAACGTGAAGCCGCCCCGTAGGGCGGCCGCCCCAAGAGAGGTGATTCCATGAGAATCGATAAGCTAGCAATGACGTCGCGCGAGGCGTTGCAGACCGCCATGAGCACGGCTGCCGACGCACAGGCCGGCGCGGTGGAGCCGATTCACCTGCTGTCCGCCCTGCTCGGTGCCGGCGAGCGCAATATCTCCGTGATTATCGAGCGCATCGGCGCCGACCCAGCCCAGCTTGCACACTCCACGCAAGATGCCATCGACCGCGCACCCAAGGTTTCGGGCGAGGGCCAGCAGATGGGCCTGTCCAACGAGCTCGTCCGTGTCATCGATAAGGCCGAGAAAAAGGCCACCAAGATGGGCGACAGCTTTGTAGTGACCGAGCATCTGCTGATGGCGCTTGCCGAGGACAAAGGTGAGGCGGGCCGCGTGCTGCGCGATGCCGGCGTTACCAAGGAGCGTGTCGAGCAGGTCTACGAGGAGCTGCGCGGCGATGACCGCGTGACGTCCGCCGAGGACAAGACACAGTTTGAGGCACTGGAGCAGTACGGCCGCAACATCTGCGACCTGGCCCGTGCCGGCAAGCTCGATCCGGTTATCGGCCGTACCGACGAGATCCGTCGTACTATCCAGGTCCTGTCCCGTCGCACCAAGAACAACCCTGTGCTCATCGGTGAGCCGGGTGTCGGTAAAACGGCCATCGTCGAGGGCATCGCCCAGCGTATCGTGGCCGGCGACGTGCCGAGCACGCTGCGCGACCGCGACCTCATCGAGCTCGACATGAGCGCGCTGGTCGCCGGTGCCAAGTACCGCGGCGAGTTCGAGGACCGCTTAAAGGCCGTGCTCAAGGAAGTGCAGAAGTCCGAAGGCAAGGTCATCCTGTTCATCGATGAGCTCCACACCATTGTGGGCGCGGGTGCCACCGAGGGCTCCATGGACGCCGGCAACATCCTCAAGCCTGCGCTCGCCCGCGGCGACCTGCACGCGATCGGCGCGACCACGCTCGACGAATACCGCAAGTACATCGAGAAGGACGCGGCGCTCGCCCGTCGTTTCCAGACCGTTATGGTCTCCGAGCCTACCGTTGAGGACACCATTTCGATCCTGCGTGGCCTCAAGGAGAAGTACGAGATCTTCCACGGCGTGCACATTACCGATAGCGCGCTCGTGGCCGCCGCCGACCTCTCCGATCGTTATATCGCCGACCGCTTCCTGCCCGACAAGGCCATCGACCTGGTCGATGAGGCCGCAAGCCGTCTGCGCATGGAGCTCGATAGCATGCCGGTCGAGATCGACGCCACCACGCGTCAGCTCACCCAGCTGCAGATTGAGGAGCAGGCACTCATGAAGGAGACCGACGACGCCTCCAAGGAGCGTCTGGAGACCCTGCGCCAGGAAATCGCCGAGGTCCAGGAAAAGCTCAACGTGCAAAAGGCCGGTTGGCTCAACCAAAAGAACGCCATCGACCATGTGCAGGAGCTCAAGGGCCAGCTCGATGAGGCCAAGAGCGAAGAGGAACGTGCGACGCGCAGCGGAGACTTGGGCCGTGCGTCCGAGCTGCGTTACTCCGTGATTCCGGGTCTGCAGCAGCAGATTCAGGATTCCGAGGCCGCGCTCGAGGCACAAAAGCAGCAGGACGGTGAAGGCCTCAACGAGCAGGTGACCTCCGACGAGATCGCCGAGGTCGTGAGCGCCTGGACCGGTGTGCCCGTCTCCAAGATGATGCAGGGTGAGCTCGACAAGCTGAAGGGCTTGGAAGGCGAGCTGCATAAGCGCGTCATCGGCCAGGATGAGGCCGTCTCCGCCGTCGCCGCGGCCGTGCGCCGTAGCCGTGCGGGCCTCTCCGATCCGGACAAGCCCATCGGCAGCTTCTTCTTCCTGGGCCCCACCGGTGTGGGCAAGACCGAACTCGCCAAGGCGCTGGCCGAGTGCCTGTTCGATGACGAGCGCGCGCTCGTGCGTATCGACATGTCCGAGTACATGGAGAAGTTCAGCGTTCAGCGTCTGATCGGTGCGCCCCCGGGATACGTGGGCTACGACGAGGGTGGACAGCTCACCGAGGCCGTGCGCCGTCGCCCGTACTCCGTGATCTTGCTCGACGAGATGGAGAAGGCTCACCCGGATGTCTTCAACGTGCTGCTGCAGGTGCTCGACGACGGTCGTCTGACCGATGGTCAGGGTCGTCAGGTGTCCTTCAAGAACACGATCATCATCATGACGTCCAACGTGGGCTCCAAGGCTATCGCCGATCTTTCGGGCAAGGACGAGGAGGAGATGCGCCATCAGGTTGACGCGGCCATGGCTCAGACTTTCCGCCCCGAGTTCCTCAACCGTATCGACGATATCGTGGTGTTCCATCCGCTCGGCATGGCGCAGATCGAAAAGATCGTCGATATTCAGCTCGCCGACGTCCGCGCACGTCTGGCCAAGGAGCGCATGACGCTTGCCATCACCCCGGCGGCCAAGCAGATGCTCGCCGTGGGCGGTCTGGACCCGGTCTTTGGTGCCCGTCCGCTCAAGCGTCTGGTGCAGCGCGAGGTCGTGGACGCCATCGCCGCCGCTATCATCGACGGTACGGTGCGCGAGGGCGATCAGGTGACGGTTGACGTCGACAAGGACGGTGCCTTTACCGTCGTGTGCGATAACACGCCGTCTGCCACCTACGAGGTGCCTGACGCCGAGTAGATTGTTGGGCCATGCCTTAAAATCTACCTTTTGAGCCAAACGCCAAGGGCGGCGGATCCAATTGGGTCCGCCGCCCTTTTTCGTGCGACAATCGATGGTGTTGAACATGAGTACATGGCAAGGAGCTATGCAGATGAAAGACGAGAACGAGACGAACGCACCGGCGCCTGAGTCAGCGCCCGCCGCACCCAAGCCTTCGCCCAAGCCGGCACCCAAGCCGCGTGACCCCTACATCCGTGCCAAGAACGAGGACGACGACGGCTACGATCCCTACAGCGATCGCCGCCCCGAGCGCGAGCCGATGTTCGAAGCCGATCCGTGGCGCTAACTCCTGCAGGGTAGCTAATTTGGGACGGGGCTTTTTTAGCTGCCCCGGCTGGTAATGTGCCGGTTTAGTCGATTAACGGTCGGGGCAGCTAAAAAAGCCCCGTCCCAAATTAGCTACCCTCGCTGCGGCCGGCTAGTCTTGGGCCTTGATGCTTGGCATCAGAATCTGGGCGAGGTAGTCGGTCTCGAGTTTGGTCGCGGCGTCTGCCTTGCCGTCTTTACCGACCAGTACGTTCTTGATCTGGCTATAGGTATAGCGGTTGCCGGTTGTAAGCTCGACAAGCTCAATGGCCGTGTCCATGGGGTAGGTCGACACGGGGTCTTGCGTGCGCCCGTTGATGGTCTGGGGCACCACATACGGATATACGGGGCCGCTGGCGTAGACCGTGTAGCCGTTGCCAAGGCTTGCCGCACCTAAAACCGTATCACCCTTATCGGGCGTAAAGCTCTCGCCGTCGCGCACTGCGACAAGCGTCGCGATCGGCGTATTGCTGTCGCTGGCAAGATAGATGCACAGTGTATTGCCGTTTTGCCAAGTCGCGACTTTGCCGTACCACTCAACGGGAATATCGAGCTGATACAGGTTCGTTGCCTTATGCCGGGCATCGGCGTCGCGGGCCGCCTGCGCCTCGCGGGAACTCATGGCATTGACGGCGGCGTCACGGCGCGCGGTTGCCGCCTGCTGGAGCACCTTTGCGACCGCGGCAGAGCTCGCGCCGCCCTCCTCGGCGTACTTGGCCGCGGCATCGATCTGGTCGTCGGTCACCGTGTCTGCCGAAGGTACCTTAAGCTTAAAGGATGCCTGAGCGCTCAGGTCCTGCCCGTCGCTCTTTACGCTAACCTGCGCCTTGGTGGTTGGCACGGCGTAAATGGTACCGTCAGCTGCGATGGGGGACCCAGCGATGGAGAGCGTATAGTCGCCAGGCAGCAGCTTAATACCGCGACCGTGCTCATCAACATAGAGCGTCTCGCTCACGGAGGAGCCGTCAGAGTCTTGCCCGCTCACCTGCACGGGAATCTTGGAGCCGGTGGAGCAGTCGAGCCCTGCGGCATGTACGCCAATCTGCACCGACATCATGGTGTGGGCGTTGACGGCAGCGATGGCGGCCTGTTCTTGTTGGTATCCGTTCCAAGCGGCATAGCCCGCGCCGCCGGCAACGAGCGCGGCGGCAACGACGCCGGCAACCATCAAATTGCGTCGCTTGGGCGACATCTTGTGATGGCGAGCCTCGGCTTCGCGTGCCGAGGGAACGGACGGCAGGGGAATATCGCCCATGGCGATGGTCTCGTCGACGGCCGGCGCAGAACCCAGGCCAGGAAGCTCGCGGGTGAGCGAGTCATCGGCAGGCAAGCTGCCAAGCAGGGCGGTCTCTTCTCCCGAGGCGGATTCCGACTGGACGTCGTCCTTGCTATCGTCCTCTTCGGCTTCGGCCTCGTCAGAAGCGTCTTTGGCGTCGCTGCCTTCGTCCTCAGCGCCTTCGCGCACCTCGTCCTGCGCGTCGACGGCCAAATCGCTCAACGAGAGCTCGTCTAGCGCAATCCGGTCAAGGCTCTCCAGGGCCTCGGCACATGCTTCCGCATCCTGGGCCGCATCCTCGCGGCCACGTGTCTCATCGCTCATATATCCCCCAATGCAATATCGGCTCAACACTGTACCCAAAAATGGAGCCATATAAAGCGCATGCGAAATATAAGATCCGATTTAACCCGAGCGTATCGTTCGGCCGCATCCTCGCGGCAGCAAAAGGCCCCCGGAACGCGAACGAATCACGTTTCGGGGGCTCTGCAGTGCGTTGAGTTGCGCGGAGCCGGCTATGCCGCTTCGTGCTCAAGCGATGTTTGCGTCAGGCGCGTTACTCGGCGTGCGCGTAATCAACCTTGGCGCGACGGGCAGTGGCCTTCTCCCAATCGCTGGTGCCCTCAAAGACATCCTGCTTGTAGGGGTTGCGGCCGAGCTTCTTGGCACGGTAGGCGACGTAGATGATCGCGGCGATGTTGGCGACCAGTGCGACGATCGAGACCGCGGTGGCGGCGCTGGGGTCGAGCGTGGAGTGCGTCACAAAGATGGACTCCTCCTGGAAGTAGGGGAACACCTGGGCAAACATGCACCAAATGGCCAGCGTAAAGGCGCGGTTCTGGATCCAGCCGCCCTTGTTCCAGATAAAGGCGGCGACGGTGGGCGCCAGCAGCAGCGCAAAGCCGCAGAACCAGGAGTGGGTGGGCAGGCAGTTGTAGGTGTAGCAGAAGTTCCAGATATCGTAGGCGATGATGTAGACCCAGGTCATGTCGGGCCACAGCATGTCGGTCTTGTCCTCGGAGGCGTAGACGCTCCACCAACCGGTCATGCAGAAGATGTTGATGATGCCCGCGATGCCGTTGAACACGTTGTTCCAGCCGGCCAGCTGCGTAGCACCTTCGGAGGTGACCCAGGTGGACTCGCCCAGGACAAAGAAGTGATAGGCGCTCTCAAAGTCGGACACGACGGCGATCAAGATGTTGATGGCGACGATCACAAACGGCCATGCGCGGAACCAATGCGCCTTGCCGATCTTGCCCCACTGGTACTTAATGGCAATGAAGCCCCAGCAGCCGGCCAGCGCCGCGTATACCTTGGCGTAATGGAACCAGCTGTTCTGGTATACATGGGTGGGGTTGGTGAGCGCCCACTCGGCACCCTGCGAAACGCCGACGGCGATGGCGATGCAGTAGATGGTCATGGCCAGCGGAGCCACGCCAAAGATGATGGCCGCGCCGAGCTTGGTACGGCGGCCGACCTCGTTGAGTACGATCAAGCCGATAAAGACCATCGCCCAGCCGGCCCAGTGGATAAGGGTATCGCTACCCCAAACATCGAACAGCATGCTGCTCTCCTTTCATACGCCCGCGGCCCCTCTTCCGTCGCGGGCAGTTTGGCCAAATGTCATCAGTTCCTGGGCTTGCGCTCGGAATACTTGGCGGTGTAGCCCTCGATGTGGAGTGTCGAGGCGATAATCTCCTTAACCGTCTCGTCGGGCACATCGGGGTGCGTGCGGATGTACATCAACAGCCCCATGATGAGGGTGTAAAACGTCTCGTAGACATGGTCGATGCGCAGGTCATGATGGGCGACAAAGTCCACCACGGTGGTGTCGCAGATGTATTGCGCCACGCGCTGGACCACGTTGTGCAGAAAGCCGCCGTAGAGCGCGCCGCTGCTCGAGATGAGCGTGCTCGGCAGCTCGTGGCCGCTCACAACCAGGCGCTTAAAGAGCGGGGCGACGGTGTCGAGTGCGCCCTCGATATCACCGACGATGCGGCTGGCATTCCACTGCTCGAGCTCGGAGATAAAACCGTCGATTGCCTCGTCCATGACGGCGGTGACGGCGGCGTCCATGTCGACGAAGTAGTGGTAGAACAGCGAGCGCGTGCAGCCGGCTCGCTTGGTCACGGCCGAGACGGATAGATGGGACACGCCCAGCTCGGAGCTCACGGCGCGCACGGCGGCGAGAATCTCGCGACGGCGCTCGTCACCTGTCAGGCGCTTTGCCGCGCTGTCGGGCGTGGGGACGGCGTCGGCCACAGGGGTGTTCGCTGCGTTATCGCTCATGCGCTTGCCGCCTTTCATCCGTTTGGGCCCGACCGTTCGCCTAATAGTCTTGAATAGTGTTGACGGTTCGTCAATACTATTTTTGACATAATGTCAACAATGGCGGGTGAACGGCATGGGGGCATGCCCGGCCTGCAAAAAAGAGGGGCGCTGCGGCCTCGTCGGGCTGCGGCAAGAGAAGGGACAACCATGATTCTCAACGGACCGGGAATTAGCTACACCGAGCCCGACATCGGTTCGGAGTTCGTGCCGCCGCTGCCGGAGCATCCGCGCGAGGCCATTGTCAAGCTGTGCGAGCATTGCACCAACCGTCTACTGCATCGCGACGAGCTGCTGGGCTACGAGTACTGGTCGTTTGCCGAGGCCGCAACCGACGAGCAGGCCGAAGTGCTCTGCAAGATGAAGATGCGCCGTCCCTATACGCTGCCCGAGATGGTCAAGCTCACCGGCATGCCCGAGGCCCAGATCGAGAAGATGCTCGACGACATGAGCTACACGGGTCTGCTCGAGTACAACTGGGAAAATCCCGAGCGTGCCAAGCAGTGGGTACTGCCCATGCTGGTGCCGGGTTCCGCCGAGTTCCTCAACATGCGCGTGAGCCAGCTCGAGGAGCATCCGGTCTATGCCAAGTTCTTTGAGCAGGCGTCCAAGGGGCCGCTGTCCAAAGCCACGCCGATGGTGCCGCCCGGAGGCGCCGGCATCGGCATGCACGTCATTCCGGTCGAGAAGGCTATCGATGCTTCGAGCACCTCGGTGCCGATCGAGCATATCGAGCATTGGCTCGACAAATACGAGGGCAAATATGCCGCCAGCACCTGCAGCTGCCGCGCGAGCCGTCGTGTGATGGGCGAGGGCTGCGCCGACGACCCCGCCGACTGGTGCATTGCCGTGGGCGATATGGCCGACTATGTGGTTGAGACCGACCGCGGTCATTATGTGACGCGTGAGGAGGTCTATGACATCTTGCGCCAGGCCGAGGACAACGGCTTTGTGCACCAGATCACCAATATCGACGGCGAGAACAAGATCTTCGCCATCTGCAACTGCAACGTCAACGTGTGCTACGCCCTGCGCACCTCGCAGCTGTTCAACACGCCCAACCTGTCGCGCTCGGCCTATGTCGCCAAGGTCGAGAAGGACAAGTGCGTAGCCTGCGGTCGCTGCGTTGAGGTGTGCCCGGCCGGTGCCGTCAAGCTCGGCCAGAAGCTCTGCAGCAAAAAGGCCGGCGGACAGGTGCCCGAGTATCCGCGTCAGGAGCTGCCCGATGCCACCAAGTGGGACCACACCAAGTGGTCGCCCAACTACCGCAACGACAACCGCATCGAGACACACGATTCCGGCACCGCGCCCTGCAAGACGGCCTGCCCCGCGCACATTGCCGTTCAGGGTTATCTGAAGCTCGCGGCGCAGGGCCGCTATGACGAGGCGCTAGCGCTCATCAAGCGCGAGAACCCGCTGCCCGCTATCTGCGGCCGTGTGTGCAATCGCCGCTGCGAGGATGCCTGCACCCGCGGTCGCGTGGACGAGGCCGTGGCCATCGACGAGGTCAAGAAGTTTATCGCCCAGCGCGATCTGGATGCCGCGACCCGCTATGTCCCACCTGTGGTGACCCCGACGCGCGCCGGCGGCTTCGACCAGAAGATCGCCATCATCGGTGCCGGTCCGGCCGGCCTGTCCTGCGCTTTCTACCTGGCCGAGAAGGGCTACAAGCCCGTCGTGTTCGAGAAGAATGAGCGCCCGGGCGGCATGCTCACCTATGGCATTCCCAGCTTTAAGCTGCAGAAGGATGTTATCGAGGCCGAGGTCGAGGTCATTCGCCTGATGGGCGCCGAGTTCCGCTATGGCGTGGAGGTCGGTCGCGATGTGACGCTCGACGAGCTGCGCGAGCAGGGCTTTAAGGCCTTTTATGTTGCCATTGGCTGCCAGGGCGGCCGCCTCGCCGGTATTCCGGGCGAGGATGCCGAGGACGTGACCGTGGCCGTCGACTTTTTGCGCAAGGTCAACAGTGGCAAGATCGACGCGCTGTCCGGCCGCACCATCGTGGTGGGCGGCGGCAACGTGGCTATCGACGTCGCGCGCAACGCCTGCCGTCTGGGTTCCGAGCACGTTGAGATATTCTGCCTGGAGAGCGAGGCCCAGATGCCCGCCAGCGAGGAGGAGCGTCGCGAGGCCGTTGAGGACGGCGCCCACATCAGCTGCGGCTGGGGCCCCAAGGAGGTCCATCTGGACGAGGCCGGTCGTGTGTGCGGTATCACCTTCAAGCGCTGCACGCGTGTCTTTGACGACGAGGGCCGTTTTGCGCCCGAGTACGACGAGAACGACCTGCGTCGTGTCGACGCCGACCGCGTGGTCATGTCGATCGGTCAGTCCATCGTGTGGGGCGACCTGCTGGCTGGCTCCAAGGTGGAGCTTGGCCGTGGCCAGGGTGCCCTTGCCGATCCTCAGACCTACCAGACCGCCGAGCCCGACATCTTTGTGGGCGGCGACGTCTACACCGGTCCGAGCTTTGCCATCAACGCCATCGCTGCCGGTCACGAGGCCGCCGTGTCCATCCACCGCTTTGTGCAACCGGGCTCCACGCTCACCATCGGCCGCAACCAGCGCCGCTACATCGCGCTCGATCGCGACGATGTCGTGATCGAGAGCTATGACAACGCGAGCCGCGAGGTTGCCCACGTGGACCGCGAGCGCGAGAAGGCCGCGCCCTTTAGCGAGTACGTCGAGACCTTTACCGAGGAGCAGGTGCGCGCCGAGACCGCCCGCTGCCTGGGTTGCGGTGCCTCGATCGTCGACCCCAACAAGTGTATCGGCTGCGGTCTGTGCACTACCAAGTGCGCGTTCGATGCCATCCACCTGGATCGCGACCGCCCCGAGTGCTCCACGATGGTTAAATACGAGCAAAAGCTCCCCAGCTTGGGCAAGTACGCGCTCAAGCGTGCCATCAAGATCAAATTCGGGAAGAAGTAATGAAGTGGGGGGGCGGAGATAGAAAGGGGGGCTGGCCTCCAGGGCGGGGGGGCCCTGGTCACCCATCTTG
>NZ_JBQHST010000041.1:0-15013 GCF_052066095.1 Collinsella sp. HCP28S3_B9 | reverse complement strand
GGCGGCGTAGCATGCGCTAGAATGACGGCATTCTAGGTGATTCTCGGCTCCTCGGGCAGCCTGCGGCTACCCTCGAAAACCGAGCTCTACACCAACATTCGGGACACTACCCATCGGCAATGGTCTTAAGGTCTTTCCAGCTATAGTTGTCCACACTGTCCTGGATGGCAACGCCATTTGACTCTGCTGCCGCATCGTCAGCCGAGGAAGCAGTCAGACAAAACATGGGCATGACTGCGACATTCGTAATGCGGCCCTGATCATCTGACCAAGTATTGTTGTTGTCACACGCATATGCATCGGAGTCCGAATATGCATGGGCGCCCATTTCGGCCAAGTGCCCCAGATCGGCATCAGGCATAGAAGGATCATAGTAAATGCTTCTGAAGCCCGACCCCCTCGAATTGTACGGGCCATAACTACCTTGAAGATTCAGACCCCCTTGGCCGTCGTCAACGGAAGCAAAGCCATAGGGACATTCAACGTCGGTATCGCTAGCGTATCCTGTTGAGTTTGCCCAACTTAAGCCTAGATACTCGTAATAATCATACTGTGTACCCTCGGCATTGAGGGACATGGCCATCCACTCGGAGTCTCGATTGACCTCAGGCATGTCCTCGGCATCGCCCAGGCACTCGGTCGCCGAAGGTGCCCACATCTTGACGTCTTCCGAGGTAGCCTCACTGGTCTTAGCGCCGTCGAGATAGACCGTCTTTTTGGAAATGGTAGCCAAACGGTCCTTGATCGAACTGGGGAAATAGTCGAAACCGGCAGCTCCAGGGGCGTACATCGGGCTGCCCGCATACAATCCGTCGGTAAATTGCCAGGTAAGTCCCGCTTTGCCCGAACCATCAGCCAAGTCGTCGTGATACAGGCCAACAATCGTGACCGTGCTCTCGCAGTCACGGAGCGCCATGCGCTTAGTCTGGCTACCATCAAGCGTGCCGTCCTTGTCGCAGAGCTTGTACTCCTTGGCGATCTTGAGGGCAGCCTTGCGGCTGCCGGACTTGGTCATGGCGTCGGAGATCTTCGCGAGCTCGGCCCAGCTGTACTTGTCGACCTTCTTCTTGACCTTGACGCCCTTTACCGATCCGTCCTTGGGCTTCTTGGACGACTTCTTGGAGGCGGCGTACGCCGGGGTAGGCGAGGCAATGGTAGCCACGCTGCCCACAACTAGGGAACTAATCGAGAGCGCAAGCGCTCCGACCAACAACCCCCCCCCTGAAACATTTCTTGACGTTTCTCATGGCAGATTCCTTTCTCTTATCCACCGGACGCCTTCAACTTTAAGCGGAGCCTGGCATTTTCTGTTGCGCAACATTTAACGGATCGGGCAATTGGCAAGCGCACAACAAGGCACCCCAAAATGCCATCCATGCAAAAAGGGCCCGAGGATAACCCTCGGACCCCATCGTTCGCCACGTGATGCGGGCGGCTATTCGTCTTTCCTGTTATAGGTAAAGTTCGTATCGTTAAACGAACTCTGACCGCCACCAAAGTCATCAGGAATACCAATGACGCCGGCTGAGCGCTCACGCAGGTTATTGACGCTGCCGCCATGACGGAAATTGGCAATGGCAATAAACTGCTGGTACTTTTCCGTTGCCTGCTGCTGGTATTCACTCTTGAACAGCTTTAGGCTACCCTCTTGCTCGGGGTTGAAGATCAGCTTGAAGTGAGCCATTCCGCGAAGACCGTTCGCGGCATACCCATGCTCATCGCTAAAATCGAAGCCATAGAACCCGTTGCCATAATCTTGAATCTCAACATCGCCGACCGTTGCGCTAACGGTGCCGCTAAGATCCTGGATAACATCCCCGGCCGAGCCGGTAATGTGATAATCACCATGCCATTCGCAGACCACGGTTCCCGGGGTATTGGAATACATACGGAGCCAGCTATCGGAGCCGTCGACAGGATAATACGTCCCCGAGAAATCGCCCCATTCGATATCGCCGCTCAGCTCGTCCTTTTTAAACTTCCACTTCTTGCCGTTGAACTTATACGTCAGCTCATGCTTGGCTCCGGACGTCACAACCCAATTCGCCGTACTGTCGTCAACATAATCGACGACGCACGTGTTGTCGTCGTACAGATCAGAATCCGCATCTTCGATCCCATGCTCTTCATCTGTCGTGATGCCCGTGAGTGGGGTCGTCTCGGTAGAAGTGGGCTCAATCGTGACGTTCGATACATTCCTGCTGCCATCTACATCGGCAGCGTAATTGAGCTCGACCGTCGTAGAGAAGCTTTCGTTGGACACGTCAGCGGTCGCAGTGCCCGTCACCTTGCCATCGCTCTCGTTAAACTCGGATACGACAAGCGAATCGACTTGGTACTCCGAAGGCTCAACGTAATCGTTTTTGGCAAAGAGCTCCGTCTGGCCTTCGTACTCCGCCTTAGCTTCTTCGAGTACTTGGGCCTCGACATCATTCTCAAAATCCTTTTGCTGCTGCTGATTGAAAAGGAAAACGCCAAGGGCAACCATGAGGACAACGGCCACTGCAGCAATCGCAATCTTGGCATTCTTGCTGAGCTGCTTCTCCGGCTCTCCCTCGCTCTTTTCATCCGTTGAGTCCTCCGCAGGCACCTCCTCCGGAGCATCCTCAACCTCGACGTCCGAGGAGTCCTCAACGGTGGCATCCGGCACAATGGCATCCGTCACGCCAGCGTCCTCATGTTCAATCTTGGCGCCGCATTTACCGCAGAATGCAGCTTTCTCGGCGATCTCGGCGCCGCACTTGGGGCATTTCATGGCCCCTCCTTCCCTCCGTGTATTAGGACAGTTGCATCGACCTGAATAAATCAAATGATTCGTTATGCGTCATTGATACGAGTGTGAACAAAGCCCCCGGAAAGCGTTTCCCTCCGAGGGCTCGCAATCACCACCAGGCAGTATTAACGACTACAGGCAGAAGCCGGGGAAAACCGCATATGCCTCGCCAGCATCAACACCCGAATAGAGATCAAAACCGTTATAGGCAATAAAAGTTCCAGATTGAGAAGCATCACACGAGCGCGTCCACGCAGTGGGGTAATCATTGTCATAACGATAGAGGAGCTTGACCAATTGATACAGCGTGTAAGATTTGCCCTCTGCCTCGTAAACAGGCACCTGGTCGGGCTGCCGCTTAATAAGTCCGTTCGTCTCGTCCTCAATGTCGGTTGTTCCAAATATCTCCATAGCAGACGGCAGCCACAGAGCATCCTTGGTCTCCGTCACCGAAGAGACGTCGGTCGTTACGCCGGAATTGTTGGTGAGCTTCTTGACCTTGACGATGCTGTTCTTAAGGTCTTTGGGCAGTTTTTTAATGAACTGCTTGTTGAGCGTCTTGCGAAGGTCGCTGTCCTTCCAGCCGCCAGAATTGGCGCCATCCTTGTTCATCGAGGCCTCGAACGGGGCAACGTCGTCAAACAGGAACGTGATGCCCGCTTTGCCCTTGCCATCGGCGCGATCGTCGCAGCCGTAACCGACGATATATGCCTTAGCCGTCACGCCGTTCTTGAGCTCTACCGTCTTATAGCTGGAAGCCGTGGGGCCGCCGTCTTCATCTCCCAGATGGTATTTGGCAGCAACGGCATACGGATCGCCGCCATTGTTCGCCGCATCGGCGATCTCGTCGGCGATAACCTTGAGGTCGCTCCAGCTGTAATTGTCGACGCTGTCCTGAATGGCGATGCCGTTGGACTCCGCAGCTGCGGAGTCCTCATCGGCGGCGGCAGTGAGGCAGAACAGGGGCTGGGTCACCTTGTCGCCAACCGTGGCCACAGCCTGATAGCGGCCGGGGCCAGCAATTTTCGATTGACCCATCGCCATAGCATAGTTATTAAAATTTTCATCCGGGGTTTTCGGATTCAAGTACAGCGACCTATAGACGGTCACACATTGATCGTCATCTGATTTGCTATCCGAGACTATGGTGGGCGTAGCGCCTTCTTTTGCTAGAGGCATTTCCATGCCATTAGCACCTTTATCAACAGCATCCCCAATGTAATCACAGGTGTAAAAATACGATGTTGGGTAATCCGAGAACGCGCCCCATTGATCATCCCAGCTTAGACCCTGGTCCTTGAATAGGTCGTACTGCGTGCCCTCGGCATTCAGCGCGTTTGCCATCCACTCAGTATCGCGATTTATGTCTGCCATGTCTTTGGCATCGCCCAGGACCTCAACAGCCGAAGGGGCCCACAGCTTGGCATCGGAAGAAACCGCCTCGCCGTTTTTGACCGAATCGACGGATGCCGTTTTGACTGAAACCGTTGCCAAACGGCTGGTGATATCAGACGGCAGCCAAGAATCGGTGGCAAGACCCTGCATCGTCGTATCCATGAGCTTAAAATTATCGACACGGCGGTTACCATTTTCCGCCATATAGGGCGCGTTGCACATGCCATCGACAAACTGCCACGTGATGCCGGCCTTGCCGGATCCATCGGACAGGTCGTCATGGTAGAAGCCTACGATGCGGACCGAGGTCTTGCCCGTAGACAGCGCCACGCTCTTGGTCTGGCTGCCGTCGAGCTTGCCCTTCTTGTCGCAGAGCTTGTACTCCTTGGCGATCTTGAGCGCGGCCTTGCGGCTGCCGGACTTGGTCATGGCGTCGGAGATCTTCGCGAGATCGGCCCAGCTGTACTTGTCGACCTTCTTCTTGACCTTGACGCCCTTTACCGATCCGTCCTTGGACTTCTTGGACGACTTCTTGGATGCGGCGTACGCCGGGGTGGGCGCGACGATGGCGGTCACGCTGCCCACAACTAGGGAACTAATCGA
Source organism: Collinsella sp. HCP28S3_B9 (assembly GCF_052066095.1). Classification (NCBI taxonomy): domain Bacteria; kingdom Bacillati; phylum Actinomycetota; class Coriobacteriia; order Coriobacteriales; family Coriobacteriaceae; genus Collinsella; species Collinsella sp. HCP28S3_B9. The sequence continues at coordinate 10,242 of NZ_JBQHST010000041.1, read as the reverse complement.
GAGCGCAAGCGCTCCGACCAACAACCCCCCCCCTGAAACATTTCTTGACGTTTCTCATGGCAGATTCCTTTCTCTTATCCACCGGACATCTCAACCCTAAGCGGTGTTGATCAAATTCTGTTGCGCAACATTAAACGGTAGCTGGATAAGGCACCGAAACGCCCAATGCAAAGGGCCGGGCCCCTAGACGCTTTGCCTAGAAAGATACGGTCCCTTTGGCGTAGTTCAACCTTGCCGATAGGAAAGCGATGTTAGTGAAGTTTGGTGCCGCAATGCATGCAGAACTTATCCTCGGGATCGTTAGGTGCACCGCAGGTGGGACACGTGTTGTTTGGGAGAGAGACGGCTGGCTCAGGTTCAGGTGCGACTACCTGCACGGGCACTGCTGCCGGCACGAACTCGGGAGCAAATGCGGGTGCGGGCGCAGCGACAGGCTCAGGCTCGGGAGCGCTTACCGGCTCGGGTTCAAAGACAGGAGCAGGGGCAGGCGCGACGATCGGCTCGGGCTTAGGTGAGGGAGCGGCAATTGGCTCGGGATCGGGTACAACAACTGGCTCGGGTGCAACAACCGGTTCGGGCTCCGGCGCGGACGCAGCAACCGGTACGGGCGCGGCAACCGGCTCCGCCTCAGGCTCCGGCTTCGGCTTCGGCGCCGGCTCCAACTTGGCGCCGCAGCTCATGCAGAACACATCGCCCTCGTTGACGGGGGCACCGCACTGAGGGCACATCGCAGAGCTCGACGCATCCGAAGCTGCCATCGTTGCAATACCGTTGGTTCGCCGTTTAGTAATTTCCGCCTCGATCTCCGCCATGGGCTTTCCGCACCCCGAGCAGAACAGGTCAGAGGCAGCAACGGAAGAACCGCAGAACGGACAGGTGTAGCGCACGGCAGCGGCCTGGGCAGCCTGGGCCTCGGCCTCGATACGATCAATCTCGGCCTGATAGCCCGCACGCTCGGCATCGATGGCAGCAATGCCGTCATAAATGGCCTCGCGACCGGCGCGGAACGTGGGGTCGTCCTTAGTCGCATCGTACAGGCTTGCGCCAAGCTGGGCAGCAAGAGTCTGACGGCGCTTCATGGCTTCGCTCAGCTGCGCCTTGAGCTTAATCGTGTTGCCCGTGCGGTTAGCACCGGCAACACCGCGATTGATAGAGTTCTGAAGATCGTCAAAGAAACTCATGGGGGTCCTATCTCCGCCTTTAATTCGTTTGTGTCAAGGATACCCGCGCCATCGCGCGCAATGTTGCGCAACATAACCAGAGAATCAAAGCTTATCTTAGGGCTCGTCAAGGTTCCCAACGAAAGGATGCACCATGTTCTGCCCCAAGTGCGGAGAGAAGATCCCCGACGGCATCGCCTTCTGTCCCAAGTGCGGCAACAAGTTTGCCAACCAGTCCGCTCCGGCCAAGCCTACCGCCACCCGCGAGGAAACTCCGGTCAAGGAGCCCGCTGGCCACGCCGCAGCGCCTAGCCCGGCAAAGCCAGCGATCAGCGTCCCGAGTGCCTCGCTCAATACCAACGTCATCGTCCCGCTGGCCATTGGCGTCATCGCCCTCATCCTGGCCTTTATGCCGTGGTTCTCGCCTTCCGCCAGCGATTATCAAACATCCCAGTACATCTCCGATGGCGCCAACAACCTCTCTAGCTTCTTTGGTGGCGACAGCGCGGATGGCGAGGCATATCGACTTAAGTCCAGCTATACCATGCTGGAGATGGGCGACTACGCCGACACAATGGCAGCGTACGGCAGCAGCAGTAGCAGCATCGGGGACGTCAACATGCTAACTTACACGTGGGCCATTCCGGTCATTGCCTCCGTTATCGGCCTTATCATGGCATTCCTACAGAAAAAGGTATCCATCGCACGCATCGGCTTTACTTTGCTCGCCCTCGTTGCCGCGATTATGGCATGGATGTCTACGACCTGCTCCGGCCCCATCTACCCGCTTCTGTGTTGCATTGCCTCAATCGCCACGGTCGTAACACTCAGCTCCATCAAGAAAGAAGCCTGATCTCGAGCATCAATCCATATGCAGCCCCGAACGTGCCCGCCGATAACGACCTGTCGGCGGGCACGTTTTTCATAGACAGCGGGGCATACGAACGCGGGTCGTCCGCCTCCCCCATCACCACCACCGCCCCAGCACAGACCGTTCCGCATTGCAATTTGCGCACTCGCGGATGTTGCGCAACGTTCTCGCCCATCGGGGCAGTAGCGTTCGGGTTAGCAAAGCCACGAGCCCTAAAACCCGGGATCGTGGGCTTCCACCGCATACGAAAGAAGGAACGATGGACGAGATTTTTGAGCATCTGCTTCAAGATACCGACCGAGGGATCTCGATCAACCAGATTGTCAATCGCATCGTGTTTCCCAATCACGATATCTGCATGCAGGCCAAAGCTGCCCTGGAGCGAGACTATGGCGAGTTCTGCTTTGCTGCCGTGATCCCCGATTACGAGGACTTCCAGCACATGGATCCGACCGACGCCACCAATGCCGCCCTGGAAACCTGCGGGTCCGACGGCGAAGAGGTCACCAACGTCGTTTGGGGCTACAACTCGCTCCAGTACGAATACAACGGCATCCCCTCGCTGGAGGTTGCCAAGACTATCTCCAAGATGATCGGCGTTCCCGTCTACTACGAGTACACCGATGCCGATGAGATCGCCGCCGGCGCCGTGATCGCCGATGCGCAGGGCGATAGCGTCTCGTTTGCAAACGTGGTCGACAAGAGCTGCTGGGTGTATTTCCCAGAGGGGTTCGACGGCGCCACCGACACCCTGTTCCGCTGCGGCATGGGAACCATGTCCATGCCCGACGGAAGCCAAAAGTACTTTGAGGACACCACCGACCCCATCATGCGTTCGTATGCGCAGCGCGGAAACGTGTCCCTGTACTTCGACTTTCTCAAGGACCAGTTTGGCGCCCAAGAGGAGCCCCAGGCAGAGTCCAATGCCCAGGCAGAGTCCGATGCCCAGGCATCGGGCAACGTCTACATGTCTCAGGCCATGGGTGCGATGACGTTTCGCATCGTCTTTCCCAACCATGACTGCTGCGCATATATCCGCGATGATCTCGACAAGTGCTTTGGCGGGTTCTCGCTCCAGGCGATTTGCGGCACGCCCGATAGCACGTTTGACTCACCCGATGAGGTCCTGAGGACCATGGTGGGCCACGGAATCCCCGATGATGCAACCGATGTCGAATGGGGCTATAACTCCGTGCGCTATCGCGTGGCGCACTCCGTGCCCAACGCCATCGTTCTCGAGGCATTAGCCCAACATTACAACATTCCGCTCTACACTGAGTATTTCGACGAGCTCAAGTACGCAGCGGGTGCTGCTATAACGATTCCGGGCACCGATCGTCCAACTGTCCCCGTCCCCGAGACGCTCGGCTGCGAAGATGACACCTACTTTGACCGAGGCAGTGAACCGGAAGGCTACGTCGCGCTTCGATGCGGATACTGTCAGGCAGTCTCCGATGACGGAAAAACACGCATTTCCTTTGTCGACGACCCATCGCAACCGGTCATGGCAGAGCTCGCGAAAGGCGAAACAGCTGGCGACTTTTTTGACTTAGTCGAGGCCTTAGGAATCGATACTGACTATTATCACAGTCATCGTGAGGTCCCGGCTTCTCGTCCCGCCGCAAGTTCCAAAAAGAACACCTCGACCTCCTCGGCAGAAAAATCGAAAATCAGCCTGTGGATGAACCCCATTGCAGAAAAGCATGTCTGGAACTCCCTCGATGCCTACGGTCAAAAGCAGGGCAAGCAAAATGACATGAACATGTTCTTTTTGGAGCCGCTCTATCGCGGCGGCGATCAGATCCGCGACCCATTTGGATTTGCCACAGGCCGCAAACCTTTGCCGGCTTATGCAAGCCACCAGGCGCACCGCAAGGTTATCGACGCCGCCCTTAATACCGACATAGAAGTCGGCGCGCTTGTCGCGGGGCTTCTCGGCCAAGACCTGTTGACATCCGAAGAGCTCAACGCGCTGCACCGCGACATCGAGCTCAAGGCCCAAGGCATAAGCGCCATCGCCACCGGAAGAGGTGCCGCACTCGAGAGCCGCTGCGACTCGGTTTGCTACCTTATTGCAAAGCTCCGGAGCCATGACGGCGACAATAGCCATCGCTTTATGATGTGGATGGCGGACACCGACCAAGCCGTACGCGTAAAGTTCTACGGCGAGGCACCGGCAATCGGCGCGCCCTTTACGTGCCGCTTTAGCGTAGTGGAAAATGACATCATTACGTACTGGATGCCCGTCGAGGGCGAGAAGGGCTTCTCTCGCTACAAGCAGATTCCCGAGGGAGGACGCATCGACGTCTCCGCGGCAAAGAGCGACTCTGCCGCTATGAGCGCCCTACGCAAGGCCAACGCGATGTTCCTTAAGACGTGCGGACTCAAGCAGACCGCGCCGTCCAAGACGCGCATGTCCCCGGAGCAGTCGCAACGATTTAACGAGCTGCGAGAAAAACTGGGTCGTAAAACGGGTTATGCCCTTACGGTGCTCTTCTCGCGCTGCGTACTCTGCAGCGCCGAAGCCGACCGATTCCTCGAGCTCATGGAGCACGCCGCTGCCGCGCACGATCGCGGAGAGGTGATCAACGTCGACGATACCGAGGTCGTAGAGCACAAGGCCGTTTACATGGTTGGCCCGATCTCTACCGAGGATGGTACTTGTCAGCTCTACAACCCCAACACACTCAACTTTGAGGACTTTAGGTTCCAACCCAACCTGCTCGAAGACTTCCATACCGACCTGCCCCGCGGCGGCAGCTTTATCAACATTGCAACGAGCGTCGTTGAGTCGGACGTCATCGCCGCCTGGGCGGGCTACAACCCGGGCAACGCCCAGCGCTCGGCGCGCTACTAGAGAGCGATTGGCACGGCCAAGCCATGTATCTGTTGCGCGGCGTCGACCCTGGACGTCGAACCGCGCCGTCCACGATGTTGCGCAACAGAATGCAGCGCAGGCGACCTAGTATGCGAAGTAACAGGCGCGCGAAGGTCAGACGCATCGAATCTGGCCTTCGCGCGCAACACAAATCATCGCAGGGAGCACACCATGGCGCGTGACACATCAAACGATCCGGTTGTTAACTTGCCGCTCGCTTACAAGTTCGACGGCAACGGCAACATCATCCAAAAGGTCTTTTTTGGCGTAAATGCGGTATTCTGCCCCGTCTGGTACTGGTGGTACTTCAAAAGCAATCGTGATCCCAGCTTTTGGGTCGGTGGCAGCGACATGGACGGCTATGATCCCGAGGAATGCGCTACCGAGTTCCTGCACCGCATGGATAACTTTACGCCCGAGGAGAGCTGCAACCTCTTTGAAGTTGCAAAGTATTGCGACCGCATGACGGGTGTTACCGTCTTTGACGTCGTAAACGGGCGAAATGTAAACGAGCGACACCTGGATGACTACTACACCGGCTACGACCTTGGCATCGAAGATGATGACGAGGACGAAGAGGACGACGCAGACATCGAAATGGAGTTTGACGGGCAACCTGTTAGCCCCCAGCCGATGCGCGTATGCGACGAGGGCCCCTGCCAGTTTATGCTGCCGCCCGTTTTAAACTGCGGAACGGACGACGGTTCTGGCTACGAGGTCGAGATTCCCCTGCGCGCTAAAACGGCCAAGAGCGGTACTCCGCAGGAGCGACTATCGTTCTATATCCCCGCCGACCTCGCCGTACAGTGGTTCCGCGAGGTCACGGACGAGCCGCAAGCCGACTACCAACTGTTTCAAACCGTTTGGATGAATCGGGCCAATCGGCTTGAGAACCCGCACTTTGTCGACCACCTGTTTTCCTATGCGTTTTGGCAGGAGCGACTGCTGCGCATCCTGCACTACACGTACAAGCGGGGCAAAGTGCAGAGTGTGCGCATCGTTGCTGACTACGAAGGCGATGCCGCCGAGTTTATTGACAAGTACTACCCGGAGGCCGAGGTCATCGGTCATCAGGGCAATGAGAACACCTTTGAAACGGGAGCCGCCTATCTGGTGGACCTCACGCTGGACTACAAATACAAGGGCGACAAGCTTGTCGAGAAAAAGACGTTCTCGGTCCTTGGCAGCTTTGGACGCGAATGGTATCGACTCTTTAGCGGCAATCCCAACGCCACCGTTGATGATTTCTATACATGGTGCGAGCAAACCGACACCTACGAGCCCCTACGTCAGGCAGCCGAAACCGCCGGCGCAATCGTTCAGTACACCACCTACGGACTAAAGGACGGCAAGCTCACCAGCAAGCGCACCGAAGATCTCCAAGGCCGCACCAATGTCGAGATTAACGAGGCGGCCGAGCTGAGAGACCGCATGCTTACGTAGGCGGCAACAGACCCAGTTCACGTTATCCGTTCATCTCTATACTCACAGGAGGTACCTACTTTGATTTCTCCAATCTGTTGGTTCGTGGCATTCCTCGTCGCTCTCGTCGCACTCTGCTATTCCATACACTTGGAACGGCACAACTATCAGCACAAACTCTTTTGCTTCGAGATCAATTCCAACCGTCGCATCGTCGCCTTTGGAATTCTTGCTCTTGGCGCTTTTTGCCTATTTGCCCCCGTTACCTGGGCGCAGTGCTTTTCTTCGGATCTTGGCGAGGGCTGGGAGCCGGGAGCCTTCAACTTTATTAGCTGGGTCATCACCAATTTCTTTGCCGTGGGATGGACAACGACCATCCAGACCGGCCTCACCGATGTGACGTCAACCGTCTATAGCGCTATTCCCCTTGGCGGCAGCGTTGCCGGCCAGGTATTCAACCTGCTCTATTCGCTGCTCACACTTGCATACATCATCGCCCTTCCCGTTGAAATTGGCCTATTTGCCTTCAACGCTGTTGCCACGCGTCTCTCGGGCAGCGTTATCAAGCGTCATCTCAAGTATGCCGACCATGCAATTATCTTTGAGAGCGTCGATGCCAACACCGAGTTGCTCGCGCGTGATATCGTAAACAACATCAAGGACGGAACGCTCAATAACGCGAATGGCAACGGCGACATCGCCCTCATCTTTTGTCTAGGCAGCGACGAAGACAGCGAACGTCAGCGCGTACTGCGCAATCTGTGCCAGGGCTATGTGCGCTATGTGTTCACCGACTCCGAAGCAGCCGATGTGCTCACAACGATTACATCGCTGCGCGATGCAGTTAAGCATCTGGTCGCAGTTGACGTCGTCGCAACGAGCGAAGAAACCGAACACAATGTCAGCGCAACGATCGACATGCTCGAAGCGACGCACAAGGATCCTCAAGCCGGCTGCGCGCCCAAGATTACGCTCCATTGCACCCACAAGAACCCCGATGATGCCCAGATCTTCGATGCCATCAAAGCCGACAATGAGCCGACTTGTCTTCACTTGCTCTCACGCGTACAAGACGAAATATACGATGTACTTGAAGAGGCTCCGCTCTACAGCGTGCTCGAACCCATCGATATCTCCGTCGACCCAAATCCCAAGCCTCAGAATCTCACCGTTCTCGTTTTCGGCGCAGGCGATTTCGGCATGCAGGCAACACGCACTTCCTTCTGGATGGGCCGCATGCCGGGCGTTCGTCTGAACATTGTTGTTGTCGACCCCAACGCCCGAACGATACTAGAACGCGAAGCAGCCCGCTACCCTGAGATGTTTGGCGAAAGCTGCAACGGCATGCCGACAATTCGCTTTGTAGAAGCTGAGGCGCCCTCGGTTACAACCGATCGCCTTATTGCAGGCGACACCGTCACTACACTGCACTACGACGCTCAAAACAAATGCGTATCGTCCAAGGCCGACAGCGCACTAATTACCGATGACGCTCGTCTTTACGCTTTCGTAACCATGGGAGATTGTGAACAAAACCTCTCCTATTCGCTCATGCTCCAACGTCAGATCTTCAATCGCTTTATCGACCAGGGCTCACCGGACTACACCAAACAGCAACCCGTCATCTGTCCCCATATCGAGAGCGAAGAAATCCTAGGCGCCCTTAAAAGTCTCGATAAGACTCAGACGACTGGCAAAGACGCCGCCAATATCATGCATCCGTTTGGTGCCCGCAAGGCGTTCTACACCTACAGCAACATCATCAATGACGAGCGCGAGCGCCTGGCCGTGCAGCTCAATGCGGCATACGACCTTTGCTTTAATGGCTCTATTGAGAATGATTTTGACGCAACACTCGCCGTTGAGAAGGCAGTTAATAGTTACAACGGCAAAGAATCCAACAAGAGCAGCAGCCGAGCTTCGGCAGCACATATCCCCTACCGCTTCTGGGCGCTTGGCTTTAGCGACGCCGACGTGGAGCAGGGATCCTTCGAGCATGCTTGGAGGGAGAAACTGCAGGGCAAGGTCAAGCCGGCTTCGAATAACGACAACATTGCCAATGCGATATTAAGCTCCGTCGTTCCCGACGCAGCCACCAAAGCCGAGTTCGATGCCAGCGAGCAGAAGAACCGCGAGGAATTCGCCCTTATCTGTCGTTTAGGGGACATGGAGCACGATCGGTGGCTTGCCTATTGCCGGGCAACGGGCATGACCGAACTGGGACACGGCACCGTCGAACAGGAACGCGAGCAGCGTATGCGTGCAGCAGCCGTCGATGCGTTCCTGAGCGGCAAGCCCAACAAGAGCGGGGCCGAAGGCGTTCGCAAGTCCGACATCCTCATGCGTCACGCCTACATGACACCCGACAACGACATACTCGGCGCCCGTGGATTCTTGCTGGGCAAGGACGTCTACGCCTACGACCGAATCATCGTCGCCCTCTCAGCCCGCATCGCCAAGGGAAATGTTGTCAAGCCCAAGAAGGACATGGATAAATAACGATTTCAATCGAGAGGATTGCAACATGGGAAAGCCATCCGCCGCAAATTTAAAGCAAGATAGCGAGGGCCACACCCTTCTGCGGATATTCGTAAGCTACCGACGTGCGGACAACACATTCAACCACATGCTCGATATCGTTGACAGAACCCTAGATATGCTCAACACAAGCAAAGATATGCTTGCTTTGACCGACTATCGAATTGACAAGTTCACCGATATCGTCTCCATCGATTACGGGCAGCGCTGGGAACAGAAGATGAATGAAGCTCTCGAAGGCTCGGACATCCTGCTTGCTTTCATAACGCCTGGCTATATCGAAAGCAAGAACTGCTGTCACGAATACAATCATTTCCTTGAAAACGCTGAAGGAGAAAATGATGAAAAAACTGACAAGGACGATAGGCCTCGCCGGTGCATTCCCGTTTTTTGGACAAGCCAAGATAAAATTGAAGCGAATCTAAAAAAGAAATATGGTGAAAGCCCCGACGGAGAACCCACTGCAAAAGAAAAATCCAGTCAAACTAGCTCGGGCAGCCATGACGACGAAAACGATCATGACGAGTCACTCGCTAAAGAACAGACCCGAGGAATCCGCGATAAGGAAAGCGGCGACAAAAGCGTCTCGGATAATCCCTCAAAAGATAAGAACTCAGCAAAAAACGCCCATAGCACTTGGGAGGCAATCAAAGAGCTCAATGGCCTGGAGGCGGTCCTCCCTAAGTTCATTGAGCTTCTTAAGGACGATGCGCAGGGGTCTGATTACGATTTCGTGAAAGACTGTATCGTTCGCTGGCTTGCTAACAAGATTTTCATCGTTGCAGATTCAATCATTAAGAGCAAACAAATGGTTGAGGAAGAGGATTCTACGATTGCGGAAGCGGAGACGGTCAAGACATTAGACGACGAGCTTGCCACCGCACTTTCCGGCCATGTATTTCATCTCTCGACAAAGAACTCCGAAGGGACCGCTCATGTGTCTGATGGCGTTTTTATCGTCGAAAAAGGCACGAAGATTGCCAGGGATCTTACGGTAAGCTGCCCGGTCTCCGTCATCAAGCAACGCAACGCGCATGCAGACCTCATAGAGGATTACGTGCTCACCGATGACATTGCGTTTTCGAGTCCCTCGGCGGCAGCGGGATTCGTAGCAGGCCGAAGCTCCAACGGTAAAACTATGTGGACGACCGATGAAAATAAAACCATCAACGATCTTGAGGAGGAATACAGGAAGGGAAAACAGTCGTAAGAGAAAAATGGGCTGGAAAGAAAACCATCCAGTAATAACGAACAAAAAGAAGCGGGGGGGGGGAATAAACCAGACCCGCGGGATTTTTTTTGTTTATTTCCTTTGACCCAAAAATTAAAAAACCCATAAAAAAACCCAAACGCGCCTCCAAGCCGCCCCCCGC
>NZ_JBQHST010000040.1:0-15887 GCF_052066095.1 Collinsella sp. HCP28S3_B9 | reverse complement strand
CTATACGCCGCACCAATCGAACTTGAAGCCTCCGGCAACGGGGGCTTTTCTTTTTTGGAAGCCATGCATGGATTCGAACCTCGGTCGAGGCGCGAGCGTAAAGAAAACGCGGAGCGTTTTTAGCGAGCGGGCGAGCGCGCCGGCAGGCGGGCGAAGCCGGTGCGGATCCGCGAAGCGGATGCGCGGAATCCTATACGCCGCACCAATTGAGCTTAAAGCCTCCGGCAACGGGGGCTTTTCTTTTACGCCGCCATTCGACCCCAGACACTCGACTGGAATCGTGCGCCTCCGCCCGCGGGAGACTATTTCTTATCGACTCGTGTAAGATTCCGAGTAGATGTCGCGGCCCATCCGCGACCACTTCTTCGCTAGACGACCGATCAGGGTGATATTTCGTGGCAGAGCGTCCGACATACAAGCTCAGGTTTCTCGACCCCAAAAAGCGTTTTCCATCGATGCCAGAGCAACCCGCGGGGCGCTCGTATGGTGTTGTCTGGAAAGTTTTTGGCGAGGATCCTAAAGAGTCTTGCTACGTCGTCGAATTCGTAGGCAAAAGCCACATATCGCTTTTGGGCTACGTGAGCGTGTCAGGTGAGGTCTATAAGGTTGACGGCCCTGTTCAGAAAGTGCCATTGCCCAAGAACCCCGACATGAAATTGGTCCTTGACGAGTCCGATTCCAGTGTTGGCGAGATTTTGGTGCGGGGAGCCAACGGTGCAATGCGCGCTTGCGCGCGAACGGTCGGCTCTCCCGAAGGGCCCATGCGTGAGCAGTCCGACCACGAGACATGGAATACGAGCCGTGCTCTCCCTTATGGCGAGTTCATGGCCTCGATGTTCTTGCGCTACGTGATATTTGCCGACCCCAAAAACGCTCTTGCGAACACGGTGCCTGCCGACGAGCTCGATGAGGGTATAAAAAACACCGCCAACAAGATCAAGCTCGTAAAGTTGCCCGAGCCGGCCGAGGTGTTTTTGGGCTTTAACACGGCACCGCTCCCCGATGCTATCGAGACACTGCTCTACCGCGTTGACCATGCCGATGATCCGAGTGGTATCGAGCGTTATGCCGCCGCTCTTATGAGCGAGGTCGATTTGCCCCGACTGCGCACCATCGCTGCCAAGTCCGAGATGGGCCTAGCGCGTATCGACCGCTCAAAGCTGTTCTATCTCAATTTTGATCGTAGCCTGCTGGACCAAGACGAGATTGACATGCTGCTTGCTATCGAGGGTCGTCTTAACCGCCTCTCCGGCATCCTTGAGCGTATTGGGGCCGGATTGGCCCCTGCGGCATCCTCGCCGAGCTTTGAGGGCTGCTCGCTCTTTGACCTATGGCATATCAGCAAGACGACAAACGACGTTCCACGCCTGCTCGAAACGCTGTCGAATGACAACCCGTGGGCCAAACCGGGGACGGTTGCGTGCCAGCCGGGTGGCGAGTGGGACGTTCGCACCCGCTTTGCACGTATCGTAGAAGCACTCAACGTGGTCACGCGGCTCGACTACACCTATCGAGCGAACGTCGCCGAGGGCATCATGCTGGTTCGATTTGGCCGCACGGTTGTCGATGCTATGCCGCAGCGCGAATACGATGCTCAAGATGATGCCTGGCGCGAGGTGGATGAGCCTAAGCGCGCAGCATGGGCCACCGAGCACGATGCGCGCATTGCGCTTACACTCGCGGCGGCTTGCTTTGCTTCGGGCGCTCGCATTACGCGCTGCTACGTTCAGATTGCGGCTCCCGATGGCGAGCAGGGCGAGCGCATCATTGCAACATATTCCTTTGGGCGTGCGGCCTATCTGGCCAATTGCGTTCCCGCCGCTAAGAATTTTGAAAGCATGGATATGGATGATATGCCGTGCAAGCGCATGCTTGAGGCATATGAGTCGGACGCGCCGGATGCGATTGAGCCCGCTGAGGTTCATGCTCGCCCGCGTGACGACCACCGTTCGCTGCCGCCGGCCTTGCGCGACCTGCTGCTTGCCGATACGGCTGATGAGCTTGAGGTTATGGAGGAGGGCGATGACCCGTATGTGGCGCGCGTCGCTGAGTTGCGCGAGCGGGCAAAAGTCGACCGCGCGGGTGCGTTTGAGGGCTTTTCCCGTCTTGTTGAGGAGCTGGAGGCCAAGTGCGCCGTTGCCGAGCTTTTGGCGACAGGACCGGTCCAGACGCTGTTTTGCGACAACCAACTGGTGCGTATGGTGCTGCCGGTAATGGAGGAAGACCGCTCCGTTCGTATTTTGCGCGCTCCCGATGCGCTGTATTTTGCCCAGTATGAGATTTGCAGCTTTTACGCCGATCAGGAGGATTTTGAGCGGGCATTGCCCGAGGTGCGTCATCTTTACGATCTGGCGCGCTCATCCATGCAATCACACTTTGCACTCATCAACGTGCTGGCGCGTCTGGAGCGCTATGACGAGGTCATTGAGGTGGCGCGCCACGGCCTGCGCATTGCCAGTGACCGTTCCTCAATCGGCTACCTGTTCTATCGCCTAGCGTTTGCCTACTGGAACTGCGATCAGCTCGAGCTGGCGTTGGCGTGCTACCGCTTGGTACCGCGCGGCGAGGAGTCGGGTAGCAACGCACTGGAGGAAATGCAGGGCCTTATGAACGAGATGGGTGTCAATGAGCCACCGACGTTCGAGGAAGCGGTTGAGACCATCAGTAAGGCGGGGCTCGAACTGCCGCCGGTGCCCGCCGTGTCCAACCAGCTGGCAGACGCTGCTGTGCAGCTGGTCGATAACGGTTTCTTTTTCCTGGCACGCGTCTGCATCTTCCAAATGTGGCGCACGATGGGAAACGATGAGCTCGGCTCCCTCAGCCGGTCGTTGGGGTAGGAGCGGCATAGAAGGGCTGGACCGCGCTTGTCATCCCATTTGCTCACCATGCCGACAAAACGAAGGGGCTACTGCTACCGGCGTACCGGGAACATTTGCGTATAGATAAGGTATAACGAATTAAGTCGTAGCGAATTAAAGTACGAATTACTGTATCGAGCAGGTTGCCGACAAATTGAATGGAGCCATTTGTATTTGCTCAGGTGGGTGGCTCCAGCAGGACCGGTAAGGTCAAAAGCGGCTAGGTCTGCTAAACCTGTTAAACTCTGCTAAAGTTGCTAAACTTTGTTAAAGTTGTTAAAACTAGCAGAGGAGGGTCGAATGTCGAAAGCCATTAATCCCTTTAAGCCAACGGCGGGCATGAATCCGCCTGAGCTTATCGGACGTGACGCTGTTTTGGATGATTTTGCCGAGGCCCTTGAGAATGGTCCTGGTGCTCCCGATCGACTCATGCGCATCTCGGGCGTCCGAGGCACAGGTAAAACGGTGCTTCTCAATGCATTGGGTGATCTTGCGCGAAAAAAAGGATTCGAGGTTGTTGACGTCGCCTCGAATGCCGGTTTTTGCAGTAGAATCCTCGAGGCTCTACAGCGAAATGTTCGTCTTGAGTCAATGTCGATTTCCCCATCAATTCTAGGAGTCAGCCTTGGCTCCGTTGAGGTATCGAAGTCGGCATCTCATCTGGGCGAGGCAATGTACGATGCCGCGAAGCGCGGAGGTCTGCTCATTACGCTCGACGAGATTCAGGATGCCTCAACTGAGGAAATGCGCGAGCTGGGCAATGAGATGCAGCTTTTGATTCGCCAAGGGGCGAATGTCGCTTTTGCATTCGCCGGCTTGCCAACATCGGTGGATGGCGTGGTGGTTGATGATACCCTTACCTTCCTTCAGCGGGCAAAACATATCGAACTCACTCGTCTCTCCGATTTTGAAGTCGGTGGATCGCTTGAGGATACAATGAGACGAGCGGGCAAGGAGCTCGATGAAGACGCCGCTGAGCTATTAACAAAGGCTTCAGCAGGCTATCCCTTTATGGTCCAGTTGGTCGGATATTACGCTTGGCAGGTTGCTGCGCGCAGCGGGGCGGAGAGCGTGAACGAAGGGTCCGCGCGTAAAGGTATCCAAGCAGCTCTTGATAGCTTTAATGCTATGGTGATTGCCCCGGCGCTGCGCAGGGTTTCAGAGCGACAGTTTCAGTATCTCGCGGCAATGGCTCAATGCGAGGGCGATGAGATTGCCAACGGTGATATCGCCAAGAAGATGGGGTTGCCGGCGAACAAGGTCGGCTCGTATCGTAAACGTCTCATCGATGCGGGGTTGATTGAGCCTGCGGGCTATGGCTGTGTTTCGTTTGCAATTCCGTATATGCGCGACTATTTGTTGGAGGCGGTACGGGAACGGTAAAAATGGAATCGCTCCAAATTCCCTCTTGCCCATCCTCGACTGTTTGGTTACTATAGAACGGCTGTTACGGAGAGCTGACCGAGAGGCCGAAGGTGCTCGCCTGCTAAGCGAGTATGCCCCAAAAGGGCATCTGGGGTTCGAATCCCCAGCTCTCCGCCAGTAAGACTTTAAAGAAGGGTCCCATTTGGGGCCCTTTTTTAGTGCGAAGAACGGGAGCGCGGACTTCAGGCGAGCGCGGAGGGTGTTCGAAGCATGCCTAAACGCTTCAGTTTTCCGCTCATCGTGCTAATGCGTCCTCTGGATTATCTCAGTTCAGGGGACGTTTTCTATTTACTGCATTATTCTGTATTTCTAGCAGTTGTCTATCTGGCCGTAGTTGGCCATGAGACACGATGCTGAAAATCGTAAAGGTGTTACCTTTGGGTCGAAGGTCCGATTCGCCGTTTTGTTGATGTCGCGGCATGGGGAAGGGCTCCGAGGGGATGGAGTAGGAACATGGTAAAGATCGGGCTGCGTAAGCCGAACCTAAAGTCATCACTCAAGGCCCGGACGACTGGCAGGGCGAAACGCGCGGTAAAGCGGGCGATAATCCCCGGCTATGGTAAGAAGGGCATGGGATGGATCAAGAATCCGAAGAAAGCCGCTTACAATGCCGTATACAGTAGGACGACTGTCGGGGTTGGGGATGTCGCTCGTGCCGTCTCTAAATCAGGCGGTCGACGCTCGGCGTCAAGGGCGTCCTCAACATCTGTCCCACCGCACGAGGTCATACCTTTGGCGAAGCCTGAACAGAAATCTCTTGTTCGAGAAATCACGTCGGTTGACAGAGCAAACAAGGCGCTTTTGTTATGCTTTCTTCTCGGATGGTCGGGCGCCCATAGGGCGTATGCGCGGATGTGGGGCAGCTTCTCTCTATATCTCTTTACCTTTGGTCTTTTTGGATTTGGTTGGCTGTTTGATATTGTGACACTACTGATGAGACGCTCCGAGCTAAGGCGTTTCGGCGACAGTGATTCGACTCAACAGCGGGCGCCGTGTTCCGTTGATTCTACATTCGATCGAAATGTCGCCGATTCCGGAAATTGGGAGCAGCGTGGAGATGGGGAGGCTGCGGCTCGGCTAGAGCTTCAACGCAAAAACCGTGCCTATATGGAAGAAAACGGCATCGATGTGGAGATGTTTACCGAGGAAAAGGTCGCGGCGGACGCCTTGCGAACCATTGAGTCGGTATGCCCGTGCATGCTTAGGTTTGACCGAGGCATGAGCGAAGAGGAGCCAAGCATCAGCTTTTGCTCTCCAACAAAGACGGGGAAAATGCCCAAGAATGTCGTCGAGGCCCGGATTTACCATCAGGACGTGAAGCTATTGATGGATTCCCACGGCTTCGAATTGCCGGAGTATGGTGACAGCATCAATGTCATTATCAGCTATCTAGCTGATGGGCGCATAAATAAAGTCGATATCCATGGGTTCCATAATGGCAGCTCCGTTAGTGTCTCCATTCGCAGGCGGAGCGACGATCTTGTTATGACGAGTGCGGGCACCATCGGAGAAACGGGTGCCTGGCAATCGCTGTGTCCTGGGGCAGACCCCTCAACTGGGGATCTGTTCAGGGCCTTGACCAAGGAGGTCGAAAGGATCTACTAGCATGCCCGGCGGACCCGTTTTCAAGATCCGAAAAGACACAGCGAAGGTAAACGGCTAGCAATGTCGCTTTGTTGATTCTGACGCATCCCGTTTAAGAGGTATTCAAAATGAGGCGCCCCGTTGGACGCCTCATTTGGTTCGATGTGATATCGCTTTGGCCCTACACCTCAGGAGCCTTGGCTACGGTCTCGCTCTCGGCTGTGAGCGGGCGGTTGTCGATGCGGCGGCCCAGGCGGTCGAGCTTCACGAGCAGCCACTCGATGGGATTGGGCCCCGTTCCTTCCTCGTCGGCAACCAGGTCCATGACGGCAATCTTGGTGCCGTCCTGCTTAAGCGTAACGCTGCCCACCTTATCGCCAACATGCACCGTGCCCGAAAGGTCATCGTAGCTAACCTTTTCGGTCACTTCGCCGGCGAGTGAGAACACCGTTGCCTGCGCGGTGGGGTCGGCAAGCGTGGCGTCGATCGTTTTGTCTGTCCAGTCGGTTTGACTGACACGTGCCATCAGCGGATTTCCGTTGGCGGTCTTCTTTTGTGTATTGGCGATTTCGACCGTTACCTTGTGGTCGTAATACCAACTAGCAAGTGTGGCCGTATCGGCAAAACGCTGGTCGGTGGTGCTGGAGTTCAAGACAACGGTATAGATCTCGTCGCCATCGCGATTGTAGGCGCTTGCAAAGCAGTATCCGGCATCGTCGGTGGTGCCGGTCTTACCGCCGATATTGCCGTCTTGGCCCAATAAAACATTGTGCGTATCCATGGAATGCGAATGATCGGAGCCGTCGGCGCCCGTCACTTCGATCCAGGGATCTTTGCTCGCCATGACTTCGCGAATCGTGTCGTCCTTCATGGCCTCTTGCATCATCAATGCCACATCGTGTGCGGTTGAATGCATATCGCCGGCCCATTCGTCAAAATCCAGCCCGTGCGGGTTCTCGAAGAGCGTTCCCGTGCAGCCGAGCTTCTTGGCCTGCTCGTTCATGGCTTTTACAAACGTAGCGACGGCATCTTTGGTCTTGGGGTCAAGTTTTTTGCCCACGTGTTCGGCAAGCGCGATGGCGGCGTCGTTGCCCGAGGGGATCATCAGGCCGCGCAGCGCTTGCTCGACGGTGAGCTCGTCGCCTTCGAGGAGTCCCGCGGTCGAGTTGCCTACGGTTGCCGCCGCGTTGCTCACGGTGATTTTCTCGTCCATTTTGCAGTTCTCGACCGCGAGGATTGCAGTCATGACCTTGGTGATCGAGGCGATTTTGACTTGCTCGTCGGCGCTACGGGCATAGTAGACGGTGCCGTTTTTACCCATGACAAACGCATTGGAGGCATCGATATCGGGCAGGTCTTCGGCTGCAATGCCGCGTGCATCGGCGGCTTTGCCGCAGATGTTATCGGTCGTGAGCACTTGGGCGCCGGCGACGGACGGAATACCGGCGACAAGGGCGACGGCGCAGGCAAGGCCAACGGTCAGCTGCGCGGAACGCTTTACAAGAGGGGTAAGATGCTTCACTGATTTCGCTTTCGACGGGATGGTCTCCTTTGGCTCTAGAGTATATCGTTTACCGGCTGTGCCGCTTGGGGTTTGGCGCGTAAGGTTTATCTTCGTGTCTGAGCGGACGCTTGGGTGTGCACGGTCGATATGATTGCCCGTCGCGTATCGAGGAGGTCCTTACAAATACTTGACAATACCCTCACGCATATATGAGCTGCGATTTTTACTATCGATACTGCTGATTTGATATCGATGTGGAGGTATGCGGTATGACGGCTGCTGCGGCTGTGGGGCCCACGGAGCTCGAGGAGCTAATGGAAGCGCAGGCCGAGGCCGCGCATGAGCGCGAAGCTGGGGATGCGACTCGCCCCACGGCAGAGGACCTTGCCGCCTCGCCGACGCGCATCGATGTCGAGGGCCTCGACCTGTTCTATGGCGATCACCACGCGCTTAAGGATGTGTCCATCAAGATCCGCGACAAGCAGATTACCTCGTTTATCGGTCCTTCGGGCTGCGGCAAGTCGACGTTGCTGCGTTGCTTTAACCGCATGAACGATGGCATCAAGGACTGCCGCATCGAGGGCAAGATTGCGCTCGATGGTCAAGATATCCTGGGCGATTACGATATCTGCCGCCTTCGCCAGCGCGTGGGCATGGTGTTCCAGCGCCCCAACCCGTTTCCCATGAGCATCTACGACAACGTCGCCTATGGCCCCCGCGGTATGGGTGTGCGCGATCGCGCTGTGCTGGATGAGCTGGTCGAGGATTCCCTGCGCCGCGCTGCCCTGTGGGACGAAGTCAAGGACAAACTCAAGGAGTCTGGTCTGGGGCTTTCGGGCGGACAGCAGCAACGTTTGTGCATCGCCCGTGCGCTTGCCGTGCGGCCCGATGTTCTGCTGATGGACGAGCCGACCTCGGCGCTCGACCCCGTGTCGACGCTCGTGGTGGAGCAGCTGGCCTGCGAGCTCAAAGAGACCTGCACGCTCGTGGTCGTTACACACAATATGCAGCAGGCGGCGCGCATATCCGATTCCGTCGCGTTTTTCTTGCTAGGTGAGTTGGTGGAGCACGCGCCCACCGCTCAGCTTTTCAAAAATCCTACCGACCCGCGTACGGCGGATTATTTGACGGGACGTTTTGGCTGATACCATCTAGTAAAGGTACCTTTAGGATTAAGATGCGGTCATACCGGCCGCAAAGGGGTTCAACATGATCTATTACGTCGAGGACGATGACAACATCAGGGATTTGACGGTCTATGCACTGCGCAAGCAGGGGATCGAGGCCGAAGGCTTTTCGTGCGACGGTGAGTTTAAGGCTGCCGTGGCGCGACGGGTGCCCGATGCCGTGCTGCTCGATATCATGCTGCCCGATACCGATGGCTTGGCGATTATGCGTCGCCTGCGTGCCGATCGCCTGACGGAGACGGTGCCCATCATGATGCTTACCGCCAAGGATACCGAGCTCGACAAGGTGATGGCGCTCGATGGCGGTGCCGACGATTACCTGACTAAGCCGTTTTCGCTCATGGAGCTTGCGAGCCGCTGCCGCGCACTGCTGCGTCGCGGCGGCATGGTCAAGCAGGCGAGCGATGTGCTCAGCGTGGGCGATATCGTGCTTTCGCCCAGCCATCGCGAGGTGACCGTTGCCGGCGAGCCGCTTAAGCTCACCCTGCGCGAGTTCGACCTGCTCGAGTACCTCATGCGCAAGCCCGGCGTGGTCTTTACCCGTGAGTCGTTGCTGCAGAGCGTGTGGGGCTGGGACTTCGACGGCGGTTCTCGCACCGTCGACGTGCACGTACAGACGCTTCGCCAAAAACTGGGCGAGCATGCCAGCGCCATCGAGACGGTGCGCGGCGTGGGCTACCGCTTGGCCGAGCCTTCTGCCGGTGACGGTGCCGAAGGTGACGACACCGCGGCCACCGCATCGGAGGAGTAACCCGTGGTCTTCGCCCCCCAGGGAAAACATACGCTGTCGCACCGCGTTTTTGTGACGATCTTTGTTTGCGCCATGGCGGTTATCGTGGCGTTTACGGTGCTGGGTGCGTTCTTTGTGCAAAACACCTTGGCGGATGCCACGAGTGCCAATCTGGCGCAGGAAACCGAGCTCATTGCTGCCGCCCTCGACGAACAGCAGGAGCCCATCCCGTTCTTGCGTAGCCTCGATCGCGAGGATTTGCGCATTACGCTGATTAACAAGGATGGATCGGTTGCCTACGACAACGAGGCGTCGCCTTCCTCACTGCCCAACCATGGCGATCGCCCCGAGGTCATCGAGGCCTTTGAGAGTGGTTTGGGTTCCGCGGAGCGCGCAAGCTCTACGCTCGACGAGATTATGCTGTATCGCGCCGTCGCCCTTGATAACGGCCAGGTTGTCCGCTTGGCGCAAGCCCAGCCTGGCGTTGCGGCGATTTTGCTGTCGATGGTGGCGCCGATGCTGCTTATCGCAGCAGCGGGTGCAATACTCTCGTTTTTTATGGCGCGCCGCGAGTCCCGTGCAATCATCGCGCCGTTGCAAGAGGTGGATTTGGACCACCCACGCCGTAGCTATGAGCACGCCTATGCCGAGATGGTCCCCATGCTTGAGCGTATCGAGTCGCAGCGCCAGGAACTCAAGCGCCAAATGGCGGTGCTAGCGGACAACGACCGAATGCGCCGCGAGTTCACGGCCAATATCACCCATGAGCTCAAGACCCCGCTTACCGCGATTTCGGGCTATGCCGAGCTTATTGCAAACGGCATGGTTGAGGGCGAGGACGACTTGCGCGACTTTGGTGGCCGCATCTATCGCGAGGCGGGCCGCCTGGCGGCGCTCGTCAACGACATTCTTACGCTTTCCAACTTGGACGAGGCGGAGCGAGCATCCGAGGGCGAGGCGGTGCCCATTGGGTCCACAGAACCCATCGAGCTCTCTCGCGCCATGTTGACGGTGGAACAGCGTCTTGAGCAAGTTGCCCGGCAGTCGAATGTGACCATTGGGCACGAGACGAAGCCCATGGTGATCGAAGGCGTGCCGCGCCTGATTGACGAGCTGATCTACAACCTTGCAAGCAACGCCATTCGCTACAACCGACCTGGCGGTACGGTCACGCTGCGCTGCGGGACCAATGACGAGGGTCATCCGTACCTGTCTGTTGCCGATACGGGTATCGGTATTGCGCCCGAGGAGCAGGGTAAAGTGTTCGAGCGTTTTTATCGCGTGGACAAGAGTCGTTCTAAGGCGCGTGGCGGAACCGGCCTGGGTTTGGCGATCGTCAAACACGCCGCTCTGTACCATCACGCCGCGATTGACCTGTCGAGTGAGCCGGGCGTGGGAACCACCATTACGGTAACGTTTCCCGTGCAACAAGAGGGACCGTTCGCGTAGCGGCATAGCAAAAACCGAGGATTAGACGGTACGCCCGCGCCTCCGCTACCGCGTGAATTGTTGCGCAACTTACACGCGGACGCTGTATCTTATGTATAGAGCTTGGGCATGGTAGAAATATGCGATATTATACGAGCAGTTTTGTCAATACGAACTCGGGAACTGAAAGGCAAGCTGCATGACCCTTCTCGAATTGTTCCAGCTGCTTAAAAAGCATCTCAAGCTGGTCATCACCCTTCCGGTGGTCTGCGCGATCGCCATGGGCATCGTGTCCTTCGTTGCGATGGACAACACCTATACCGCGACGACGAGCATGTACATTCTCGCCAAGACCGACGATAGCGGTCAGATGAGCTACAACGATCTCTCGGCGAGCCAGATGCTTTCCAACGATATCGCCACGCTGCTGGATAGCGATAGCGTTAAGAGCGGCGCCGCCAAGGAACTGGGCCTCACCGATCTGGATGACTACAAGGTGTCAGTTTCCTCCGAGACCACCACGCGTGTCATTACGCTTTCGGTTACCGGCACCGATGCCAAGGAGACGGCTGAGGTCGCAAAGGCCATAGCTAGCTCGGTGAGTACGGTCGCTCAGAACGTCGGCGCTGCCCAGAGCATCAACGTTATCGACGAGGCTAAGACCCCCGAAGCCCCCAGCGGTCCCAAGCGTATGCTGTACGTTGCTGTCGCGTTCCTCGCGGGCATCTTTATCGCAGTTGCCTATGTCGTTTTGGCAGACATGCTCAATACCCGCATCCGCGGTGCAGAAGAGGCAGAAGAGCTCCTGGGCATTCCCGTTGTTGGCCGAATTCCGGCTATGAAAGGTGGTAAATAGGCATGGCTAAGGCAAAGAACACCGATAAGCTCGTTGTACAGAATGCCGCCAAGACCCTTCTGGCCAACATCCGCTTTGCGAGCGTGGATGATCCCATTCGCACCATTACCGTCACGTCCTCGATTCCCAACGAGGGTAAGTCTACGGTTTCCATCAACCTTGCCCAGGCTATCGCCACCAGCGGCAAGAGCGTCCTGCTGGTCGAGGCTGATATGCGTCGCAGGTCCCTTGCCGATATGCTCGGCGTCCGCTCCCGCGGCGGACTCTACGCAGTCCTTTCCGAGCAGGTTTCTATTGACCAGGCGATTGTCGAGACGGGTCAGAAGAACTTCTACTTCCTCGATGCCGAGCCGCATATTCCCAATCCTGCCGACATCATCGTCTCTCACCGCTTTGCCAAGCTGGTAAAGGCACTGTCCGCCAAGTTCCAGTACGTCATCTTTGATGCTCCCCCGGTCGGCACCTTCATCGATGCTGCCGAGATCGCCAGCCTGACTGACGGCACGCTGTTTGTGGTGCGCGAAGACTTCACCAAGCGCGAGGAGGCGCTCAACGCCATCGCTCAGCTTAAGAAGTCCGAGAAGGTCAAGCTCATCGGTACCGTTATGAATTACTGCGAGACCGAGACCAGCGAGTATTACTATTCTTACTACACCAAGGAAGGTAAGAAGGTAAAGAACGGTTCCGCTGCTCAGGGTGCTTCTAAAATGGGCATCTTTACCAACCGGGCAAACGTTTAGTTGATTAAGGCCGACCTATGCGCGACATTCATTGTCATATCTTGCCGGGTGTAGACGACGGCGCTGCCGATCTTGATGAGAGCTTGGCGATGCTTGCAGCTGCCAAGCAGGCTGGCGTAACCAGAATTGTCTGCACCCCGCATTGCCGAGATCCCTATTTTGACTACGACAAGATGTGGGATGCCTTTGAGCTATTGCGGGATAACGCAGATGGTTTTCCGCTTCAGATGGGCTTTGAGGTCAACCACCGAAAGCTCGTCGAGCTGGGCATCGACGCTGCGGAGTACCTGCATTTCGATGGAACCAACGAATTCCTGCTCGAGCTTTCGACGCATGCTGATTCCTATGCGTTTAGAGAGTACGAGAGTACGATTTACGATTTGCAATGCCGCGGCTACCAGGTGATCATCGCTCATCCCGAGCGATATCGCGCTGTTCAAAAGGATGTGAGTGTGGCCGAGCGTCTGGTCGATATGGGCTGCAAGCTGCAAGCTTCGGCAGACTTTATCGCCGGCGGCCGCTTTGGTCGCGAGAAAAAGCCGGCGCAGCGCCTGTTCGAGCAAAATCTGTACAGCTTTATCGCGAGTGACGCCCATAACGTGGGCCACTACGATTGCCTGGCAAAAGCGCGTGCGAAGTTTAGTGTGCGCGGGGCTCATTTTCGCTAAAATCTGTCCCTAACGTTCTTACTGAATGAAGGGGCCGCTTTGGATATCCAACTTAAGACAGGTTGCTTTGAGGACGCGGCGCTGGTGCGCCGCGCCGTTTTTATGGACGAACAAGGCTATGAAAACGAGTTTGACCAGATTGACGAGGACCCGGGCTGCATCCATGTGACGCTGTATGTGGATGGCCAACTCACCGGCTGCTCGCGCGTGTTTCCCGAGGAGCTGGAGCGCGCGGCAGATGCGGAGGCTCCGGTGCCACCGGCGTGCGACTTGGACGAAGGCGTCGCCGCAGGGGAGACCTACATTATGGGGCGCGTCGCCGTGCTGCCGGCTATGCGTCGTCGCGGGTTGGCAAGCGCGATCGTCGAGGCCAGCGATACATGCGCACGCGATGCCGGCGCTAAACTTATTAAGCTTCACGCGCAGGAATACGTGTTGCCGCTCTATGAAAAGGCTGGCTACACACAAATTGCCCCGGTTGACTACGAAGACGAGGGCCAGCCCCATGCCTGGATGGCCAAGCGCGTAGATGGCAGATAGGGACGTTCCTTTTCTGTCGACAGTTGGGGACACTCCTTGGCAATTGGCGCATCGGAGTGCTCGGACATACAGTTTTTCGATTCCGCATGTATATATGCGCGCTAATGGGTTATAAAATCTAAGTCTGAACATAGCAGGTCTGCGATACGGCTCGGGTAACCGGGCTGTTTTTGCGGACGGGGGTAGCGCGAAAGGACTGCACATGCGTCAATTTAAGACCGAGAGCAAAAAGTTGCTCGACCTCATGATCAACTCCATCTACACCAACAAGGAAATCTTCCTGCGCGAGCTTATCTCTAACGCGAGCGACGCCGTCGACAAGCTCAACTTTAAGAGCCTGCAGGATCCGAGCGTCAAGCTCGACCAGGGCGACCTGGCTATTCGCGTCTCCTTTGATAAAGACGCCCGCACCATTACCATCTCGGATAACGGCATTGGCATGACCGCCGAGGAGCTCGAGCGCAACCTGGGCACCATCGCCCATTCCGGCTCCGAGGAGTTTAAGACCGAGAACGCCGAGCAGCAGGGTTCGGATGTCGACATCATCGGTCAGTTTGGCGTGGGCTTCTACTCGGCCTTCATGGTCGCCAGCCACGTGAAGGTGGTCAGCCGCGCTTATGGCGAGGATGTCGCCCATGTGTGGGAATCCGACGGTCTTGAGGGCTATACCATCGAGGACGGCGAGCGCGCCGAGCACGGCACCGATGTCATCCTGACGCTGCGCGAGAACGAGAAGCTCGACGCCGATGGCGAGGCCGAGACCTACGATCGCTTCCTGACCGAGTGGGGCCTCAAGAGCCTGATTCAGCAGTACAGCAACTATGTGCGCTACCCGATCCAAATGATGGTCTCCAAGAGCCGCCAGAAACCCAAGCCCGAGGACGCGCCGGAGGATTACAAGCCCGAGTACGAGGACTACCAGGAGCTCGAGACCGTTAACTCCATGACGCCGATCTGGAAGAAGCGCAGCTCCGATGTTGAGCAGAAGGACTATGACGAGTTCTACAAGTCTACGTTCCACGACTTTGACGATCCTGCGCGCACCATCAGCTTCCACGCCGAGGGTACGCTCGAGTACGACGCCCTGCTGT
Organism: Collinsella sp. HCP28S3_B9; assembly: GCF_052066095.1. Taxonomy (NCBI): domain Bacteria; kingdom Bacillati; phylum Actinomycetota; class Coriobacteriia; order Coriobacteriales; family Coriobacteriaceae; genus Collinsella; species Collinsella sp. HCP28S3_B9. The sequence goes on along the minus strand of NZ_JBQHST010000040.1, from coordinate 1,276 downwards.
TTGTGCCGGGCCGCGCGCCGTTCGATTTGTACAGCAAGGACTACGAGAAGGGCCTGGCGCTCTACAGCTCCAACGTCCTGATCATGGAGAAGTGCGACGACCTGCTTCCCGACTACTATAACTTTGTCCGCGGCGTCGTGGATTCCGCCGACGTGTCGCTCAACATCTCGCGCGAGACGCTGCAGCAGAACCGTCAGCTCAAGGCCATCGCCAAGCGTGTGGAAAAGAAGATTACCGCCGACCTTGAGGATATGCGTGACAACGACCGGGAGGCCTACGAGAAGTTCTTTGAGAACTTTGGCCGTGGCCTTAAGTACGGCATCTATTCGAGCTATGGCATGAAGGCCGATGAGCTCGCCGACCTGCTGCTGTTCTGGTCTGCCAAGGAGCAGAAGATGATTACCCTGGCCGAGTATGCCAAGGGCATGCCCGAAGATCAGAAGGCCATCTACTACGCCGCCGGCGACTCGCGTGAGCGCTTGGCCAAGATGCCCGTGGTAAAGGGTGTGCTCGACCGAGGCTATGACGTGCTGCTGCTGACGCAGGATGTAGATGAGTTCACGTTCCAGGCTATGCGTGAGTACGTTGCCGTCGATATGCCCAAGATCTACGAGGACGACGCTGCCCGCGAGGCTGCCGAGAAGGCTGTTGCCGACGGTGCCGAGCCCGAGGTCGAGGATCGTCACCTGGAGCTCAAGAATGTCGCTACCGGCGATCTTGACCTGGCGACCGAGGACGAGAAGAAGGAGGCCGAGGACGCCACTAAGGAGAACGAGGACCTCTTTAGCGCCATGAAGGAGGCACTCGGTGACAAGGTCGAGAAGGTCGCTGTCTCTGCGCGCCTGACCGATGCTCCCGCGTGCATCACCACCGAGGGTCCGCTTTCGCTCGAGATGGAGAAGGTGCTTCAGAAGGGTCCCGAGGGTGCGCCCGACGGTATGCCCAAGAGCCAGCGTGTGCTCGAGCTCAACGCCAAGCACCCGGTCTTTGCCAAGCTCGTCGCTGCCCAGAAGGCGGGCGACGCCGACAAGATTAAGCAGTACTCCGGCCTGCTCTACGACCAGGCCCTGCTCGTCGAGGGTATTTTGCCCGAGGACCCCGTTGCCTTCGCGGCGGCTGTCTGCGAGCTTATGTAATTGGTTCCGCCGTTCTGCCGAACGGCGGACCGGTCGACGCTGCGCGGGCACCAGAGCGACAACTTGTCATTCAAAGAGGACGGCATGACCCTGTCTCTTATACACATCTCCGAGCCCACGAGACAGACGACAGAATGTGG